>USJX01000009.1 GCA_900555035.1 uncultured Prevotella sp. | reverse complement strand
AACATCAGGAGTGGTACTATGACGAATATACTTAAATTCATTTCTTTTCTATTTACTTAATTGTGAGACTTTCATTAAAGAAGTGCGAGCAGGCACAATGTCAATGCCACGGTACCGGTGAGGAACCAAATAGCATAGCTGCGAACATCACCACTCTGCCATGGACGGATGGTCTCGCCTGCCTCCTGTGTACCCCAAGCCATGAAGTTGAAGGTACCATCGATAACGTGACGGTCGAACCATGCGATTGGCTTTGAGAAGCAACCGAAGACAATCTTGTGGGTGAAGAACTGCCAAGCATCGTCGATATAGAAACGGTTCAAGGCTGCCTTGTGCAACTTAGGCATCTTCTTTGCCAAAGCGTCTGCCAATGGAGTCTTCTTAGGAGCATACATATATGTAGCCAAACCGATACCGATGATAGCAACGATCACAGAAGTAGTTGCCACGCTCATGTCGATATGGATATCGTAGCTCTGACCTGTAGCAGATACGAAGTGACCGAATGGAATCAAACCGCAGAGGCAAGAGATGATGGCGAGGAATACCAATGGACCCCACATCACGAAAGGAACCTCCTGTGGCTTGCGACGGTTCTCAGGATCCAGCTCATAGTAGCTCTGACCCCAGAAGATGACGTAGTAGAGACGGAACATGTAGAATGCGGTCATACCGGCAACCACTGTCATGAACCAGCCCATGAATGGAGAGAACTGGAAACATGCTGAGATAATCTCATCCTTTGACCAGAAACCTGCGAATGGAGGAATACCTGCAATCGCCAAGCAACCGATGAGGAAGCAGATGTTGGTAATAGGCATGTACTTGTGCAAACCGCCCATGTAATCCTTGAAGTTGCTGCCGATGATGACGATGATGGCACCAGAGCAGAGGAAGAGCAATGCCTTGAACATAGCGTGGGTAAACAGGTGGAAGATACCAGCCATGTAACCCAAACCACCGTGGTGGTTATCTACTGCGAAGCAAACGCCGAGAGCTACGAGCATGTAGGCAATCTGAGAAATAGTAGAGAAAGCCAGACCACGCTTGATATCACGCTGGCAGCAAGCTACGGCTGCTGCATAGAATGCGGTGAAGGCTGCAATGTAAGCCACATAATGCAAAGCCTCAGGAGCATACTGTACCCAGATTGGGAAGAGGCTGGCTACCTGATAAACACCGGCTACAACCATGGTAGCGGCGTGGATCAACGCAGAAACAGGTGTTGGACCCTCCATCGCATCTGGCAACCAGATGTGCAATGGGAACATCGCACTCTTACCGGCACCACCGATGAACATGAGGAACAATGCTGTTGGCATTACCCAAGCTCCACCTGCCAAAGCTGAGTTGAGCTCTGGCTGAGCATTCAAGTCATAGTTGAAGGTTCCTACGTAGAAGCTGTAGAACAGGATACCAATCAAGAAGAAGAGGTCAGCGAAACGGGTTACGATGAACGCCTTCTTGCTGGCATGAACTGCAGCATGCTTTGGATAGTAGAAACCGATGAGCAGGTATGAGCACACACCCACCAACTCCCAGAACAGATACATCTGGAAGATGTTGGTAGCTACTACCAAGCCCAACATTGACATGGTGAAGAGGCTCAGGTAAGCGTAGAAACGCTGCATACCCTTCTCATATTCCTCAACCTTGTAGTTCTCATCACGCTCTGCCATATAGCCGAAGCTGTAGATGTGAACCATGAAGCTGACGGTGGTAATCACGATGAGCATCAATACGGAGATTGGGCTCAGGCGGAAACCGATGTTGAAGGTGAGCAATTCAGTAAACTTCAACCATGTGAAATTAAATACGGTAACAGTTGGGTACATACCTGTAGAGGCATCGCGACCTACTGCAAAGAAGTACTCGTATGCTGTATAGACAGACATCGCGAATACACAGCCCATCAATACGGTACCGATGAGTGCTGCTACCGGTCTTTTCATCTTCATACCCACAAGTCCCAGAACCAGGAAGCTCAGGAATGGCAGAAGAAGTATCAAAAATGCATAATTGTATTCCATTGTCTTTTAGAATTTCATGTTTTCAATACTGTTCACCTGGTCACTGTGATAGTTGCGGTAAACGTTGATAATAATAGCGAGCGCTACGGCTGTCTCGGCTGCTGCTACTCCGATAGAGAACAATGTGAAGAAGAAGCCTTCCAACTGTCCTGGGAAGAGGATGCGGTTGAACACAGCGAAGTTCAGGTCGGCTGCATTCAATACAAGCTCTATGGAGATGAGCATGGCTACGAGGTTACGGCGTGTACAGAAGCCATAGACTCCGATGAAGAACAAGAGTGCTGAGAGCACGAAGAAATATTGTACTGGAATCATTTCTTATCCTCCTTTCTTGCGATTAAGATACCACCGATGATACATGCCAACAGGAATACAGAGATAAACTCGAATGGCAATACATAGCCATACTTGTCAGCACCTACCAGTGCAGAACCTACCTGGTCCATTGGCACCTCGGTGTCGGCTACAGATGCAGCCATATCAATAAAGTGATTCTTCAACACGATGACTGCCAGGGTTACGAAACCTACGAGACAGACGAGTGCGCGACCCAATGCCTTGCTACCCTTCATGTGCTCCAGAAGTCCCTGGAGGGTACGCTTAGATACCAACTGGATGGCGAAGACGTAGAGGATGGTAATACCGCCCGCATATACGGAAATCTGAGCAGCACCCAGATAGGTATAGTCGAGCAGGAAGAACATACCTGCAATACCGAAGAGCACGAACAACAGGAAGGTTGCCGCACGCATGATACGCTTGGTAGCTACGCACATGATGGCTGAGCCAAGGATGACTACTGCCAAGATGACGAACATGAATAAATTTGCTGTTATCATTGTCTAAAGTCCTCCTTACTTAGTCTTGGTGTTAAACTTACCGATTTCCAATGGTGCACCACCCTCGATGAGGTTTGGAAGGCTACCGCCCTTATATACCTCCTTGTCAAGGTGCATTACCAACTTGTTGCGGTCGAAGACTGCATTCTCGAAATCGTTGACAAACTTGATTGCACCGAAGTTACATGCGTTGACACAGAGCTCACAGAACATGCAGTCGCCCAAGTCGTACTGGTAATCCACCAACTTGCGCTTCTTCTTGCCTGTCTCTGGGTCCTCCACCATCTCGGTCTGAATCTTGATGGTATCGTTAGGGCATGACTTCTCACACAATGTACAACCCACACACTTGTAAGCCTCGTTCTCATCACGAACGAACACCAGGCGTCCACGGAAACGTGGAGAGATGTGGAGTGTAGTCTTGCGGTTCTCAGGATACTGCTCTGTGCTCTTTGGTGTGAAGTACTCCTTCATGGTTACCTTCATACCAGTAGCGAGGGTCTTCAAACCCGCTGCAATACCGCCGAAATATGAATTGTTAGACATACTTTCTTATTATTATAATAATGTGTATTAAAGATTATCCGTGGATTCCGAATGCTACGCACACGGTCATCATGATCAGGATGATGAGTGACAATGGCATCAGATACTTCCACTCCAACTTCAGGATCTGGTCGATACGCAGACGTGGGAATGTCCAACGTACCCACATCAAGAGCCATACCACGGCGAAGGTCTTACCGAAGAACCAGATGAAACCTGGGATGAGGTTCATCAGATTGTCGAAGCCCTCGATACCGATGTTCAATGGCGCCCAACCACCGAGGAATACGGTAGAAGCGATACCAGAAATCACGAAGAGGTTGAGGTACTCAGCCAGGTAGTAGAAACCGAAGCCCATACCAGAATACTCTGTGTGGTAACCTGCGGTCAACTCACTCTCAGCCTCAGCCAAGTCGAAAGGACCACGGTTAGCCTCAGCGTTACCTGCTACGAGGAATACGAGAAAAGCCAGGATAGCTGGCACATGACCCTTGATAATCAACCAGTTCCAAGCACCAGTCTGAGCCTCTACAATACCGCTTACCTGCATGGTTCCGGTGAGGATTACTGCAGAAATCAGACAGAGGCCGAGAGACATCTCGTAAGAAATCATCTGTACGGCACCACGCATGGCAGAAACCACAGAGTACTTGTTGTTAGATGCCCAACCAGCGAGGAAGACACCCAGCACACCGATAGAACTTACGGCTGTGATGAGGAATACACCTACGTTGAAGTCGAGAATATGTGCTCCCTTGTTCCATGGAAGGAATGAGAAAGTACCTACAGAGGCAATGATCACGAGGAATGGTGCCATGTAGTAGAGCAGCTTGTCGGCTCTATCCACGGCGAAGATCTCCTTGATCAACATCTTGAGCACATCGGCGAATACCTGGAAGATACCCCAAGGACCTACACGCATAGGGCCGAGACGGCACTGGAAGTAGGCACACACCTTACGCTCCATGAAGATAAGTACGATAGCGATGAGGGCGTATGCTGTCAAAATGCAGATACCCACGAGCACGCACTCAATCAGAATCGACAGGAAGTCGCCCAGACCCAAGGTCTGGCGAAGCAGATTGTCGATGAATGTTGTTACTATACTAAAATCAAACATAATTATCTATCAATATCAGGGATTACGAAATCGATTGCTGCACCTGTAGTGATGAGGTCGGCGATCTTCTGTCCACGAAGCATTGGGTCGAGCGCACCTGTCAAAGACAAGCCCATCGGACGCATCTTCATACGGTATGGACTCTTGTCACCCTTTGAGTCGAGATATACACCAAACTCGCCGCTGGCACCCTCTACAGAGAAGTACCACTGTCCCTCTGGAACCTTGATGATTGGCTTCTGCTTGATGTAGTACTCACCCTCTGGAATGTTGTCGATCAACTGCTCGATGATGTCCAAGCTCTGGTACAACTCCTGGATGTGTACATAATAACGATCCATTGAATCGCAACCGGTAAGGGTGATTTCCTTCCACTCTACCTTGTCGTACATATCGTATGGATGACGCTTGCGGGTATCGTTCTTCCAACCTGATGCTCTGCCGGCAGGACCGGTTACAGCATAGTTGATACAATCCTCAAGATTCATTGGTCCTACGCCTTCGAGACGGTTGTGAGTAATCACGTTGTCGCCGAATACGTCGAGGTACTCCTGAATCATCGGACGGAGATACTTGCAGAGGGTCTTCACGTTCTGAACGAAGTTAGGATCAATATCTGCCTGAAGGCCACCGATACGGTAGTAGTTCTGGATCAGACGGCCACCAGTGGTTTCCTCCATGACGTTCAATACGTGCTCACGGTCACGCATGCAGTAGAGGAATGCGGTCAAGGCACCCAAGTCCTGTGCGGTACAGCCGAGATAGAGCAAGTGTGAGTCGATACGCTGCAACTCGTCCATGATAGTACGGATGTAGCGGATACGGTCTGAGAGTTCGATACCCATCGCCTCTTCGATAACGCCTACCAAAGCGTGACGGTGCATCATCGCAGAAAGATAGTTCAGACGGTCGGTCAATGCCAGGGTCTGTGGATAGGTCATATTCTCCCACATCTTTTCGATACCACGGTGAATATAACCGAGGTGTGGATAGATGCGCTTCACGGTCTCGCCATTGATAACGGTCTGCAATCGGAGCACACCGTGGGTAGATGGGTGGTTAGGACCGATGTTAACTACATAGTCATCCTCGTCGAAGCGGCGCTTCTCTGTAGCAACCAAATGGCCATCCTCGCTCAGGGAGTACTCCATGGTGAAGTCATCCTCTGGCTCATCAGTGCAAGGGAACTTGTTTGCCTCAGGACTCATATCGAAGTCCTTGCGCAATGGATAGCCCTGGAAATCTGTGCGGAGGAAAAGACGGCGCATATCTGGGTGACCCAAGAACTTGATGCCCACGAAATCGAAGACTTCACGCTCCAGGAGGTCAGCCACCTTCCAAAGGTTAATAACTGTAGGAATCACATCACTGCCATCCACCTTCTTGGCGATGGTCTTTACTGAGCAGCGCTCGTTGGTCTGAGTATTCTCGAGAATATAGATACATCCGAGACCTTCCTCACCGAAGTCTTCACCGATGATGGTAACAAGGTAGTCGAAATGCTTTTCGTTCTTCAACTTTGCCATCTCAGAGGCAAAATTATCAAAACTCAATTCAATATTATTCAGTTTCATGTTCTTATACCTTATTATATTAATCAGTTAGACCTTTCTGAGGGTCGAAATCCTCAGGTACTTCTGTTACGATGATAGGCTCCTTGTTGCCGAGCTTCTCGCTGTCAGAGAGATTCTCGTTGCTCAAGCCGCGGAGACCGCCCTTGCTCATAGAAAGCTCCTTCTCATCCTGATTCATCTTGTGGTTAGCACCACCGAAGAATTTCTCAACCTTTACCTTACGCTGCAACTGCATCATACCGTAAAGGATAGCCTCAGGGCGTGGAGGACATCCAGGGATGTAAACATCCACAGGAACCAACTCGCTGATACCACGAACCACATTGTAGCTCTTCTTGAACGGACCGCCAGAGATGGCACATCCACCCACAGCTACCACATACTTAGGCTCAGCCATTTCATCATACAAACGCTTGAACACTGGTGCCATCTTATTGGTAATAGTACCGGCACACATGATCAAGTCTGCCTGACGTGGAGAGTTACGGGTAACCTCGAAACCGAAACGGGAGAAGTCGTAGCGTGCACAACCTACAGCCATGAACTCGATACCACAGCAAGAAGTACCGAAGGTCAGTGACCAGAGTGAGTTACTACGTCCCCAGTTGATGGCAGCATCAAGGGAACCGACTACCACGTTAGCACCACCCTCATTGAGCTCCTGCGCAATTTTTTCGAGGGTATCATTGTCCTTAAACTCGTCGTAAGGAATACTCTTGATAGAGGCTCTTTTGTTTACTTCCATTCCAACGCTCCTTTCCGCCAAGCGTATGCAAGGCCAAATACCAATACCAACAAGAAGAACCCGATGCTCACCAGAGCCATAGGTCCAAACTGCTTAACTACGACTGCCCATGGGTAGAGCAATACTGTCTCGATGTCAAACATCAGGAAAAGGATGGCGAAGAGATAGTAGCCGATGTGTGATGGCAACCAGGAGCTGCCACGTGTCGGAATACCGCACTCAAAAGGTTCACCCTTTACCGGATTGTATGAACGAGGACCGATCAACTTCGCAATGACATAAGCAGCCACTACCAAGGTTACAGCCGTCAGCAAAACGGTGATAAATAGTGTAAAGTTCATAAAAATTTTTATAACGTTATTTTTGTCTAATGCTTCTAAGCGGTTGCAAAGGTAGCAAATATTTCTGAAAGAATATAATTTTTAATGTTAAATGTTAAATAATGGGCAAAAAAAGCCCATTATTTACTCAACTACTTGTCAGACTACTTGCCTTACTACTTGCCTTACTACCTGTTTCACTCCTTGAAGAAGCCAAATAATTCTGCGTCTATCAGGTCGGTAATCTTACGGAAGTCTTCGGGATTATCGGCAAATTCCAGGTTGTCGCCATCTACGATAATGAGGCGGCCCTTGTAGCTCTTGATCCACTCTTCGTAACGGTTGTTCAGGCCTTGCAGGTAGTCAATGCGGATGCTTTTCTCGAAGTCTCTGCCGCGTTTTTCGATGTGCTTCACGAGGGTTGGGATGCTGCTCTTGATGTAGATCATCAGGTCGGGGAGCTTCACCAGACTGATCATCAGGTCGAAAAGATCGGTATAGTTGGCGAAATCCCTGTCGCTCATCATACCGATGTCGTGAAGGTTGGGTGCGAAGATGCGGGCATCCTCAAAGATGGTGCGGTCTTGCACGATGGTCTGTTCAGAACGGGAAATCTCCACCACGTCGTGGAATCGCTTATTTAAGAAATAAATCTGAAGATTAAACGACCAGCGTGCCATATCCTTGTAGTAATCGGCAAGGTATGGGTTGTTATCTACAGGTTCGAAGTTGGCCTTCCAACCATATCGTTTGGCAAGCATCTTGGTCAATGTTGTCTTGCCGCTACCTATATTTCCAGCTATTGCTATATGCATTTTCTTACTTTGAATTTTGAACTTTGAACTTTATGATTAGTAAATATGATTCTCTTAAGAAGATTATTCTTCCTTGGAAAAGAGGCCGAAGAGTTTGGCATCAATCTTATCTACGATGTCGCCAAACTGCTTGGGATTGTGCTCGAAGTCGAGGTCATCCACTTCTACCACCAGCACCCTACCCTTATACTTGTTCATGATGAAATCATCGTAAAGGCGGTTGATGCCTTCCAGGTAGTCGATAGGCATGCGCTGTTCATAGTCTCTGCCCCGCTTCTGGATGTTCTTCACCAGGTGGGGCACCGAAGAGCGGAGATAGATCATGAGTTCGGGCATCTCCACCACCTCCATCATCGACTCGAAGAGTTCCATGTAGGTTTCGTAATCGCGCTGGTCCATGTGCCCCATCGCCCTGTTGTTGGCGGCAAAGACATACACGCCCTCGAAGATGGTGCGGTCCTGGATAACGGTTTCCTTACTGTGCTGAATCTCCAGCAGGTTCTTGAATCGCTGCTTGAGGTAGAACACCTCCATATTGAGAGCCCATCGGGAGATATCCTTGTAATAGTCGTCGATATATGGGTTTTCGGCAACGGGTTCCAGATACTGTTTCCATCCGTAATATTTGGAAAGCATTTTGGTGAGCGTTGTCTTGCCACTACCGATATTTCCTGCTACTGCTATATACATTTATTTATATTGAATAATTTATATTTTAAAAACTATGCTGAGGCGAGCCTCCAACTAACTTTTATCGTTGGCTGCAAAAGTACAAAAAATATTTGGGATAAACAAAAAAATCCAAGCAAATGTATGATTTGCTTGGATTTTTATAATCAATAATCTCTTTCGATGAGTTCAAGACACATGCGACTATTATGATAAGGACACTTCCAGAAACTAGCCATTGTTTTACTTTGAATTATAAACTTTTAACCATAAACTTTAAAAAAGGGATCCATCCCTTGTACATATATAATACGTACGAGAGTCATGAATCCCTACAATCTTTATACCTATAAGAAATTAGTTACGTAAGGCTCACTCCAACTCCAAATGAGGCTCATTCCAACCTCAAGTGAGGCTTTTTAGAAAATTTATTTTGCAGGCCAAACAGCTGTCTTCACAGCATCCTGGATGCTCTCCAGAATATGGGTATTGCTGACGGTGGTACTGGCACGATTGAAGATGGTCATGCTAGGAAGACCGGCATTGGTATCCCAAGCCACAGGCACACAACCATTGTTGATAGCACTAGTAACAACGGCCTTGTAGTAATCCTTCACAGATGCATCATGAAGCGCATCCTTACCGATAGCCAAACGCTGGTTGGCACCAAACTCACCAATCAACACAGGATAACCCTTGTCGAAGAAGTGGGTCTTCATCTTCTTCATCTGGGTCTCTACGTAATCCTCATTGTATTTGGCATCAGTAGTGCGGTCGGTATCACCACCCTTGTTGTTCTTACCCCAATAGAGATAGTACTTGCCCCAATCCACGTCTTCACTCAAATCAGTAAACTGATAGGGATCGTAGAAGTGAGCCTCTACCATCAATCGGTCGGTAGCTGAATCATGGATCTTATCCATATAATTATGAGCCACGAAGTTGTCGATATTTGTATTAGGACCCTGAACCACCAGAACTCGCTTGGCATTGTTGCCTCCAGTAGCACGTACTGCCCCAATGAAAGTCTGCTCATACTCTGCAATTCTATTGGTCAAATCCGCAGTGCCCAGCAATGCATTGGCATCACCGCTACCCACACCAGGCTCATTCATACCGGCAAAGATAAGACGCTCGTCATAATTCTTGAAACTATTGGCTATCTGAGTCCAGATCTTGGTAAGTTTAGCCTTGGTAGCATCCACATCAGTAGCAGCAGTGAAGCCATCATGCTCAATCCATCCACCATCCCAATGCTGATTGATGATGACATAGAGATTGTTCTTGATGCAGTAATCTACCACCTCGTGAACACGAGCCAGCCAATCTGCATCGATGGTGCAAGCCTCAGCATCTGTGATGTGACCCATCACCCAAGAACTAGGAATACGGACGCTCCTGAAACCGGAAGCCTTCACCAGGTCAATGAGCTGCTGGGTAGTCTTTGCCGACTGCCAAAAAGTTTCAGAACCGATACCGGCATTCTTCCAGTTATTGGCAGCATTTCCTGCCTCCATCGTATTACCCAGATTCCAACCCGGATACATCAAGGCAGCAATATCCATAGCTGTCTTGCTCATATCACCAGTAGTAGTACCCTGTTCCTGGTTGATGGTAACAGCTTCTGTGATGGAAGTACTGTCGTTTGCCACCATGGTATAGCTGATGGTTGCCGAACGGGCATTGCTGATATTGGCAGCCACCGAATAGTTGCGGGTGTATTCCACCATGTTGGCACGAGAAGTAATCTCACTCACCCAGTCATTGCTGATTACCTGAGAATAACTTGCATTTGCCTTCAGGGTAACAGTAACCTGACCACCGGCAGCCCCCACATTTACATTTTTACTAAATGTGATGAGAAGACCCTCGGTAGAGTTCTGGCTCACGGTGATAGTCTTGGTATCAGAACCAGCCACTACGGTGATAGTTGCCGAACGGTCATCATAAGCTGTATTTGCCTCTGCCTTGATGAGGAAATGATGGGTAATACTAGAAGATCCAGCCACTGGAGTTACTGCCAACCAAGCCGCTTCAGTAGAAACCGTTGGTACCTGAGCCGCCTTGACATATAAATCAGTCTCACCGCCATTCTTCGTAAACGCCATATCAGAACGGGAAACCACGAAATCCTTAGAGAGTCCTTCACCGCCTCCGATGGTATCCTCATTAGAACAAGCTGAGAAACTGACCATGGCAAAAGCCATGATCAGAAACGATAAAATTGTTATTCTCTTCATATAATTTGCTTTTGAGGCTGAGAATGATACTGTATCAAGCCCGGCATAGGGGCTTTCAGTATCTTGGTTATCTTGAGATGGAACTCATCCTCCATCACATTCCGCAAAGGAGCCTCAAAGTAATGGGCGATGCTGCCCACAAAGCCCACGGCTGGCACGTCCTCGCCTAAGGATAAATCCCATGCCTTTACGCCCGGTTCCAACTGAGAGATGTCTTGGGCGCTCGCCTTCACATATTTGATATAAGGCAGGAGATTCTTCTCGTAGAAATCGTTGAAGTTGCCGAGCACCACCCGATACAGGGCCATCGCATCATTCAGTTCGTCGGTTCCATTCTCATGCTTCTCGCCCTCGGCTATCTGCTGCGAGATGAAAGGACAGAGCGAAGCCAGAAACCGGTTGGCAAGCGGTTCGCGATACACCTTATTTATAATGGTAGGATAATCCAGCCCCGACCAATCCAGGAACTTCTTCTTGATGGAAGAAGACAAGCTCCCCTTGAAAATGCCATTCAGAAACAACTTGCCCAGTACGGCACCACTACCCTCGTCGCCCAGGATGTAGCCCAACGGTGGCGTGTTCATCACCATGCGATGACCATCATAGAGACAGCTGTTGGCACCCGTGCCCAGGATACAGGCGATGCCAGGCCTGTTGCCGAAGAGCGCTCTCGCCGCTCCTATCATATCCCCCTCAGCTTCTACCTGGGTGCCGGGAAAAGCCTGGTGCAAGAGGGAGTTCATCCGAGACTTCATCGCCTCGGTTACACCACTGCCATAGAAATATACTTCCTGTGGTGATTCCGGCAAGATGAGTTCCGACTTCAGAATCTGAAGCACTTCGGCATCCTGCATATGAATAGGATTGATGCCCTGCGTCTTGCAAGTCATCACTACTTGACCCTGTCCGTCTATCAACAACCACTCGGTCTTGGTGCTGCCACTGTCTGCTATGAGTATGTTCATTGTCGTATCTTTTAAATAATCTTTTCCGAAGGAAGGCACGAAGCCTTCGTAAATACATTGCAAAAATACGGATTTTCGGTGAAATATCACAAAAATATGTGGAAAAAGATGCTTCATCTGGCTGATTATCTTAAAAAACGCATCTTATTCTTTGATTATTCACGAATTATTAATAACTTTGCAGACAAATAGACTTAATATGAAAAAGAAACTATATATTCTCATCTTGCTGATGGTGGCTTTCGTGCTGCCTAGCAATGCTGTGCTCAAGGAAGCCAACCTCGATACAACGCTCTATATGCTGCGTACCGAGTTGACCAACTACCACATCGACCTGGAAAAGCAGAACAAGGTGGCCAAGGCACAACAGCAGCAAGTCATTGCCGAACTGATCAGCATCGTAAGACAAGCGGACCAAAACTCCATCATGCTCTATTCCCAGAGAAACGGATATGTGTTCGATATGACCTACGCCTGCCATGAAGCTACAGAACAGTTCAGAAAGTTCAAGTCGAAGGCGGTGCCGTTCAGGCAGATGATCAAGGAAACCAATATGGAAGTGGCGCGATACGACTCCCTCATCAACTATCTCTACGGCATGAACTCCATGTTCCTGAGCGATGAGGCACAGGTAAACCGCAACGTGGACCTGACCCTTGCCGTCAACATCCGCCGACAACTGGTAGAAAAGCAGGAACAGTTGCAGCAATACGTGATGGCATACGACAGGACCGACAAGAAACTGAAGGCGCTCAACGACTATGCCAACAAGCGATACAGCGATATCCAGAACAGTATCTTCAACAACGGAGGCGACAACTATCTGCATATCCTCTGCAACATCGGCATGAACTACAACGAGGCAAAGACCTCTGTAGCAGAGAAATACAAGCGTGCACCGGGCATGATGTCGCAATGGGATGTACGCATCATCTTCATTCTCTTCGGCATCATCGTGTTCTATGGGCTTATCTCCGTCTTCCTCAATCTCTTCACCATCCGCATCGTCATCACCCAACTGATGAAGCACGGACTGTTCAAGAACAGAAAGGAGAGTTTCATGGCAAAGCGCCCTTGCCTTATTATGGCAATGACGGTGGTGACCTTCGCTGCCATCCTGGGCATCGTACGCATGACGGTTACCCAGAACTTCGTGGTGATGGCAAGCCAGTTGCTGGTGGAGTTTGCCTGGCTGATTGGTGTCATCCTGGTTTCCATCCTGCTGCGTGTGGACAATGACAAGATCAAGAACACCTTCCGCATCTATTCACCACTGATGCTGATAGGCTTCATCGTCATCGTATTCCGTATCATCCTGATACCAAACGATTTGGTAAACCTCATCTTCCCTCCAATCCTTCTGTTCTGCTCCCTGTGGCAGTGGAATGTGATAGCCAGGAAGCACAAGCAGGTGTTGCGCACCGACAAGACTTACGCCTATATCTCGCTGACTGTCTTTGCGGTAACCACCGTCAGTGCCTGGGTAGGTTTCACCCTGCTCGCCGTCCAGATTATCATCTGGTGGACCATGCAGCTCACCTGCGTACTCACCATCACCTGTTGCGAGGGATGGCTCAGCGTATATGCCAAGCGCAGAAACCTGCGCAGCAAGGCCATCACCGAGAAATGGGGCTATCGCTTTGTCTATAGGGTACTGCTGCCTATCTCGGGCATACTCTCATTCATCGTCTCCATCTATTGGGCGGCAGATGTGTTCAACATGAGCGACACCACCTGGGAAATCTTCAACAAGAACTATATCCATACCACCAACTTCACGGCTTCGCTCTATAGCATTTCGTGGGTGGCTTGTCTCTACTTCCTGTTTAACTACGTCAATATCACCATGGTAGATTTGATGCGCCATCACTTCGAGAAAACCGATCCGGCATCGGCAGCTTCCAAGATTGTGATGTTCAAGAATGTGTTGCAGGTCATCGTTTGGGGTATCTGGCTGATGATAGCCCTGAACGTATTCGAAGTAGGAAAGTCATGGCTGCTCGCCATCTTCGCCGGTTTGTCAACCGGTCTGGGTTTTGCCTCCAAGGATATTCTCGAAAACATCTACTATGGTGTATCCCTGATGATGGGCCGTGTGAAGGTGGGCGACTATATCATCTGCGACGGAACCCGTGGTAAGGTGAGCAGTATCAGCTATACCTCTACCATGCTGGAGGCTATCGACGGTTCGGTCATCGCCTTCCAGAACTCGCAGCTGTTTTCCAAGAACTACAAGAACATGACCAAGAACCATGGTTATGAGCTGGATGCGCTGGAAGTAGGCGTGGCATACGGAAGCAACATCAAGGAGGTGAAGCAGATTCTCCTCAAGGAACTGCTGAAGCTCGACTGTATCAATAAGGAAAAAGGCGTAAAGGTATTGCTCAAGAGTTTCGACGACAGCTGCATCACCCTCAAGATTGTGGTGTGGGTCAATGTGCTTACCCAAGCCATGGACGACGCCACCATCATGGAGTGCATCTACGATACGCTGAACGAGCACAATATAGAGATTCCATTCCCACAGCGTGAGATTACAATTAAACAAGTTAATAATTAACAATTAATAATTAACAGTTTATAGTTTATAGTTGATAGCAGGATAGCCCTCTATTAACTATAAACTATCAACTATAAACTTTAAAAAATATGGCAACATTTATAGCAGGACCATGCGTCATCGAGTCGATGGAGTTGTTGGATACAGTGGCTCAGGAACTCGTTCGCATCAACCATAAACTAGGAACAGACATCATATTCAAGGCTTCTTTTGACAAGGCCAACCGTACCAGCATCCACTCTTTCCGTGGTCCAGGCCTGGAAAAGGGACTCCAGATGCTCAGCGACATCAAGTCAAAGTATGGTCTTCGCATCACTACTGATATTCATGAGAGTTATCAGGCTGAGGCTGCGGGCGAGGTATGCGATATTCTCCAGATTCCAGCTTTCCTCTGCCGCCAGACCGACTTACTCGTATCTGCCGCCAAGACAGGCAAGATTGTCAATATCAAGAAAGCACAGTTCCTGAGTGGAAGAGACATGAAGTATCCGGTGGAGAAAGCATTGGAAAGCGGAGCCAAGGAAGTTTGGCTCACCGAACGTGGCAACTGTTTCGGCTACAACAACCTGGTGGTTGATTTCCGCAACATCCCTGACATGAAGGAGATTGTACCTAACGTCATCATGGACTGCACCCACAGCGTGCAGCGCCCTAGTGCCGGTGACGGCAAGACCGTAGGCGACCGCAAGTTCGTACCGGCGATGGCATTGGCTGCCAAGGCATTCGGTGCTACGGGTTACTTCTTCGAGGTACATCCAGACCCAGACCAGGGCTTATCAGATGCGGCCAACATGCTGGAATTAGACAAATTAGAATCTCTTATCCAGGAACTTTTATAAGTGAAGAGGAAAAGTAAAGAACTAAGAATTCAAATGTTATAGAAATGACCGATAAGAATAATAAGATAGATGACAAGGTGGTACGTGGCTATGGCGAACAGGCTCTCCGCGACGAGGCGCAGGCCATACTCGACCAGATTCCTTATCTGGATGACAATTTTGAGAAGGCAGTAGATATGATGTACCATTGCCAAGGCAAGATTATCGTTACCGGTGTGGGCAAGAGTGGACACGTGGGTGCCAAGATTGCCGCTACCCTAGCCTCAACAGGTACGCCTGCTTTCTATATCAATCCGCTGGATGTATATCATGGCGACCTCGGTGTGATGACCGATAAGGATGTGGTGCTGGCACTGAGCAACAGCGGTCAGACCGATGAACTGCTCCGTTTCATCCCGATGGTGCTCCACATGAATGTACCGATTATTTCGATTACGGGAAATCCGGATTCCCTGCTGGCGAAATATTCCAACCATCATATCACCGTGAAGGTGAAGAAGGAGGCTTGTCCGCTGAACCTCGCCCCTACCAGCAGTACCACTGCGGCTTTGGCGATGGGCGATGCCCTGGCAATTGCCCTTATGCAGGTACGCCACTTCAAGCCTCGCGACTTTGCCCAGTTCCATCCGGGCGGCGAATTGGGTAAGCGACTCCTTACCACCGCCGAAGATGTGATGCGCAGCGACGATATGCCTATCATTCCTAAGGATATGCACCTGGGTGAGGCTATCATCCACGTGAGCAAGGGCAAACTGGGACTGGGAATCTCGCTTGATGAAGACCAGCGTGTCATCGGCTTGATTACCGATGGCGATATCCGCCGTGCCATGGAAAAATGGCAGGCAGAGTTCTTCAACAAGACGGTGAGCGACATCATGACCACCACACCAAAGATGGTGACTCCGAAGACCAAGATTTCGGAAATTCAGCGCATCATGCACCAGTATAAGGTGCATACGGTGCTCGTAGTAGATAAGGATAATCATTTGAAAGGCATTGTAGATCACTATGCCTGCATGGTATAATAAAAATGAAAGTTAGAGAGATAATTTTAGCGTTTACGCTATCGCTGGTCAGTTCGCTGTGCAGCGCACAGACCAGCGATTCAATGATAGTCAACCAGCTTCGTGAGAAAGGCATCAGTTTTTCCCATGATAACTCTGTTACGCTCCTGATGAGCGGACAGGAGAAGTTTGACGACATGTTTCAGGCGATTCGCCAAGCCAAGCACAGCGTTCATCTGGAATATTTCAACTTCCGCAACGACAGCATCGCCTCCCTCCTCTTCGACCTTCTTGCCCAGAAGGTGAAGGAAGGCGTCAAGGTAAGGGCATTGTATGACGGATTCGGAAACTCATCCAACAACAAACCTTTGAGAAAACGACATCTCAAGGAAATCCGAGCCAACGGTATCGAGATTTATGAATACAAACCCCTGAAGTTTCCTTGGGTGCATGCCGTTTTCAACCGTGACCACCGGAAAATCGTAGTCATCGACGGTCAGATTGCCTATACAGGCGGCATGAACGTAGCCGACTATTATATAAAAGGTACAAAGGTGGTGGGCGAATGGCACGATATGCACTGCCGCATCGACGGAAGCGAGGTGAATACCCTGCAGAAAATATTCCTCAAGATGTGGAACAAAGTAAGCGGACAGCATATTGATGGTGAAGAATACTATCGCAAGGAGAAGAAGGACTATCTGGTAGAGAATCTCAAACCCGATACCACCGCCACGGCTTATCGCAAGACGGTGGGTATCATCAACCGAGAGCCACATATCTCGAAGGATATCATCCGTTATTTCTATGTCAACGCCATCAACGACGCACAGGATAGCATCAAAATCATCAGTCCCTACTTCACCCTGATCCACAAGCTGAAGAAGGCACTGAAGAATGCAGCAAAAAGGGGCGTAAAGGTGGAGATCATGCTCTCTACCCGAAGCGATATTCCTTTGACACCAGATTGCGGCTTCTATAATGCCCACAAACTGATGAAGAGGGGATGCGATGTATGGATGTACACGCCGGGCTTCCACCACACCAAGATTATCATGGTAGATGGCAAGTTCTGCACCGTGGGAAGCGCCAACCTCAATGCCCGAAGTCTGAGATGGGATTACGAGGAGAATGCAGTGATTGTAGATTCATGCACCACCGACCAACTGGACCAGCTCTTCAACAAAGAGAAGAAAGACAGTTTTCTGCTCAACGAAAAAAACTGGCGCGAGTGGCGCACGGGCTGGCAGAGATTCAAGGGCTGGTTTGCAGCAACATTCCTCACCCCATTCCTATAATACGATAGAATCTGAAGGGTTCCACACCTCATTCCTATAATACGGCAGAATCAGAAGGGTTCTACACCCCATTACTGTAAATAATTAAAAAGAGAGACAAGACATGAATGAAGAAATGAAGAAGGCGATGGCAGGAAAGGCGATGCCCGAACTAGCCATTGTAGATAACAACACGCTAGCAGCACTGGGACTCAAGGTGTTGCTCGAAAGTGCCATCCCCATGGTAAGTATCCAGATTTTTGGTACATTCGGTGAATTTGAATCGAATGCACCCGACCGGTTCATGCACTATTTCGTGTCGATGCAGGTGCTTCTTGCCCACCGCAATTTCTTCATCGAGAACCGCCATCGTCCTCATACCATCGTGCTCACCCCCTGCAATGACCTCAATTCACAACTGCAAGGTTTCCATTGCATCTGCACCAATGTTCCGGAAACACAACTCATCAAGCAACTGATGAGCCTGCAGCGTTCGGGACATCCTCATGGAGAACATCTCCCGATGATGAATTCAGCTGATTCCAAGGAGAAAGCCCTGTCGGATAGAGAAATCGAGGTGCTTTCGCTGGTGGCACAAGGCAAAATCAACAAAGAAATTGCCGATCAGCTCTGCATCGGACTCACCACGGTGATTACTCATCGCAAGAATATCCAGGAAAAATTAGGAATTAAAAGCGTTTCTTCACTCACTATCTATGCCGTGATGCATGGATATGTTGATATCAACAGGATTTAAACGGGTCTGTTTATCCCCACTAATGGTGATACCCGGTTATAGCATACCTACATATAATGATAATGCCTTCCCCGCAAGCAGCAGGGAAGGCATTATCATTTTATAAAAAATAACATTTCAATGATGACTATTCCTAAGGAAAAACTAGAGTTTCACTGTAGAAATGTCAACCAGATTGTTCACGATGGCATAAATTGTCAAGCCCGCAGGAGAATGAATCTGAAGCTTTCGGGCGATGTTTCTGCGGTGGGTAATCACCGTGTTGATGGAGATATAAAGGTGATCGGCAATCTCCTTGTTGGTCATTCCCTGAACCAAAGCCACTATCACATCTTTCTCTCTATCGCTCAACTGTTCGTCGCTCATCGGAGTCTGATTAATCATGCTCGAAATCTTGGCACTCACATCATTCTGCTTCAGTTTCATTTCTGCATTTCTTACGGCAGGAATAAAGATTTCTTCCTCCACCTCAGAATGATGCTTCAGCCATTCCTCATTATTGTAGATGTCATAGAGGGTGGCACTCAGCTGGTTGTTATGCAGTCCATCCGAAGGCAGATACTTGATGATGATACTCTTCAACTCCTTCAACTTTATGTCCACCTGAGCATGATGCTTCGAGAAGGTCTCAATATCGAAGTTCGCACTGGCATTACCATCGATAAGTGCCTGAACATAAGGAAATACCATATTTTCCTCATACTTCATGTGATTGGTGATGCTATGGGCATAATCATCATAAAGCTTGAGGATAAGACGTGCCAAATTATCCTTTTCATCCAGCGCTTCAACCAGTTCCTTACGGATAAAAGGCAACTGGAAATCTATGTAATAGGCATGCGATGCCTTGAGATAATGCAAGAGGGTTGGCAGCGACAGGCGGTCGGCATTGTCATACTCCTTGTAACCATTAATTGTCAAGTTTACCACGGACAGGAAAGTATAGGTATCCACCTTCTGCTCGTCGCAAACTTCACGCACAGTCTTGTCGCCAAAGCCCAGGTTGATGCCAAAGCTACCGAGGCTCTGCAAGATGTTGTAATTGTCTCTAATGATGCTGATCATCTTGTCGTCAGCTTCATACATCTTCTGATTTTTCATCTTCTTTTATCCTTAAATGAAAATATCCTTGTATCAAGAACATTCATAATGTTTCTATTTCGGCTGCAAATATACAAAAAAGATTTGAAACTCGCAATACCTAGAAATGGGGATGCCGTAGTTTACCGATTTTTAGGTATTGCAAGATATTTTAAAACTCCGTACCTTTGCACCCGAAATCAAGAAAGAGCGCGGTGATGATTGCCACTCCCGAGCGGCAGAGCTGCGTAATTCCTTATCATGCCTCATGGCTTTAAGGAGATACTAGGCCTCTAAAGTGTCGAGACCGCAAGCAGACATCCGCGCTCTTTTCTTTATTATACTAAGGATAATACGATAACAATAATTTCAAAATATTAAAGATGAACAGTTTAAGAATTGGATTGATGTCCGCTGCCCTCGTTGCCGGCTTGGCAACAGCGAGTGCACAAACAGTGGCTGCTGACAGCGTGATGCAGCACGTGAATGGCAAGCGCCTCAGCGTGGGTGGTTATGGAGAGGTTGCTATGAGCCGCAACTTCTATAGCGACGCTGGCAAACGCTACTCTAACGCCACCGCTTATAAAAACGCACCCGACCACGGACGCTTCGACATTCCTCATGCAGTAATCTACTTGGGTTACGACTTCGGAAAGGGATGGACCATGGGTACTGAGATTGAGTTTGAACACGGAGGTACAGGACAGTCTATCGAATACGAGGCAGAGGAAGCCATCGAGTATGAGCAGGAGGTAGAGAAAGGTGGCGAGGTGGAACTGGAACAGTTCTGGATTCAGAAATCATTCGGTCGATGGGCTAACATCAAGGCTGGACACATCGTCGTACCTGTAGGTTTGACCAATGCCTATCACGAGCCATTGAATTTCTTTACTGTTTATCGTCCGGAAGGAGAAAACACCATTCTGCCCTGCACCTGGCACCAGACCGGTATCAGTTTCTGGGGAAAGAGCGGTAAGTTCCGCTACGAGGCACAGTTCCTGGCTGGCTTGAACGCCTACCGTTTCAGTCGCAGCAACTGGATTCAGGGCGGTGCCAAGAGTCCATACGAGTTTGAGGTAGCCAACAAATATGCTGTGGCTGCCCGTGTAGATAACTACAGTATTCCAGGTCTGCGCATCGGACTGAGCGGCTACTACGGCAAGGCGATGGGCAACACCACCCCACAGGATACCCAGCACAAGAACATCAAGGGAAACGTATATGTAGGTGCCTTCGACTTCACCTACAACAAGTACAACTGGAAGATTAGAGGCAACGTGGATTATGGCTATGTAAGCGATGCTACAGCCATTACCAGCATTGTATATCCTGGAACGGCAAACGTCAAGCCTAATGAATCAGGCAGCGGCAAATACTTCGGCAGCCATGCCATCGCTACCATGGTGGAAGCAGGCTATGACGTCTTCTCTCAGATTTCCAAGTTGCGTGAAGACAACCAGAAGCTGTATGTATTCGGTCATTTCGAGTATTACGATTCATCGGTACACAACACCACCGCCAAGTGGACCAACCGCAAGATTGTGGCAGCAGGTATCAACTACTTCCCTCTCCCACAAGTCTGTGTAAAAGCTGAATACAACCAGCGCATCTTCCACTCTAAGTACAACAATGAGCCAGCCGTGAACATCGGCATCGCTTATCAGGGCTTCTTCCTCTAATCCAGGAGAAAAGAGCCGTTTCATAGAATAATAATTATCATATTCAATCATAAAAAACAAAGAAACATGAAAAAAGTTTTCCAGAAGGCATTTTTGTTCGTAGCAACAATGACTTTATCTTTGGGTTTCGCTTCTTGTAGCGATGATGATGACCCAGTAACAGAGGGTAACGTAGTTCCAGCAACAGAATTGTCTGCAGTAGCTAACACTTATGTTAACGACATTATCAATCCTACCTACAAGGATTTGAGAGACAATGCCAAGGTTTTGAAGGATGCATGCGACAAGGCTTACGCCAACGCCAAGGCTGGCAACTTGAGCGATGCAGATATCACTGCTGCCTGCGAGGCTTTCAAGAACGCTCGTCGTGAATGGGAGCGCAGTGAGGCATTCCTCTATGGTGCAGCAGCCAACAACGAGATTGACCCACATATCGACTCATGGCCACTCGACCACGACCAGATGGTAGAAGCACTCAACAAGCAGAGCATCATCTCCGGCATCAAGGGTGAAAACCCAGCCCAGTTTATCTATACAGAACACAAGCACTTCGACTCAGTAATCGGTTTTCACGGATTGGAGTTCGTACTCTTCCGCAATGGTGCTGAACGTACTGCAGCCATGCTGAATGCCAACGAGACAGAAGCAGGCATGACATCTGTGAAGGGTATCGATGAGTTGGCATTTGCTGCCGCTGTAGCTGGCGACATCTACAACATGACTTCACTCCTCCAGTATGGTTGGAATGGTGATGCTACCCTCGGTTCTTGGTTGAACAGTAATTGCAAGTGGGTTGTTGATGGTCTTGCAGGTCTGAAGGAGAGTGCTGGTGCCCTTTCTTCTGCAGGTATCGGTTACGGTCAGTTCTTCCTCAATGCCACAGGCGAAAAGGCTTGGTTCCCTACATGGCAGGAGACCTTGGAGAATGTATTCGTAGGCGGTTGCTCAAGCATCTGCCAGGAGGTTTACACCCAGAAGCTCGGTCAGGCTTATCGTGTGGCTACCGGCAATGGTGGTACAACAGAGGATGGCGAAACTGAGTCTCGCGACTACATCGAGTCACCATACAGCAAGCGTTCATTCATCGACTATCAGGACAACATCTACTCTATCAAGAACTCTCTCTATGGTACACGTGATGTAACTGCTACAACTCCGGTTGCTAATTCATTGATGACTATCATGAAGAAGTATAACTACAGTGGCTACAGCGCATTGAACACAGCTCTCGATGAGGCTATCGCTGCATTGGAGTCTGCCAAGAAGAGCGGTATCGCCTTCGTTGATAATCCTGCACATGCTCAAGTAAAGACTTGCATCGACAAGATCAACACTTTGGATGATGAATTGAATAAAGCTGGTTCATGGTTCCGTGCATTGAAGGTTTCCAAGTAATTTATCCATTACAGCAGAAACAACAGAAATAAAGAATAAAGGATTACGTAGCTTTGCTTTCTTCAACAGAAGCGAAGCTACGTCATTTGGGTTAAATATAATATATCACAAAGAAAATACATTATGAATAAGAATTTTAAGAATTACGCCTACATGTCGTTCGCCCTGGCTTTGGCTACGACAATGGCTAGCTGTTCTGACGATGACAACAAAGTTGAAATTCAGGAAACAGATGCCGCATACGTAGGTAAGGAAGTGGGTAACTTTACTGCAGATGAGTGGTATCCAGGTGGTAAACTGGGTACAACAGAGAACACAGGTTCCAGCAGCTACTCAGACCAGACACCTGCTGTAGATAACGACCCAGAACTCTTCAAGCAGTTCTTTATTGGCGAGCAGATGTTCGAGCGCCAGTATTCATGGAATACAGGTGCATTCAAGGGCTTAGGTCCTGCTTCAGTCCGCTCATCTTGCTTTGATTGCCATCCAGAGTATGGTCATGGCAAGCGCAAGGCACAGTATGAAACCCGCTATGGTAATGGTAACGGCTATCTGCTCGTAGTATATCATCCTGTAGATAGTGCCAACAGCAATGATGGTGGCTATGTAGCTGAGGTTACAGGTATGACTCAGACACAAGCACAGTCTCCATTCTTGCCACCTATCGATGAGAGCCAAATCAATATGAGTTGGGAGCACGTCAACAAGATGGAAACAGAAGAGATACCTTCCATGCAGTTCCCTGATGGCGAAAAGTTTGATTTGATTTATCCTGAGATTTCTATCCCTAAGAGTGCCTTCAACACCAGTCCTACTCCATACGAAACCGGCAATGGTGCAGTAGCTGTAAGATTGGAATCTACCATCGGTATTGGTGGTACAGGACTGGTAGATGCCATTCCTAACGAAGCTATCAAGGCACAGTACGCATCAGAGGCATCTTACTTCAAGAAAGCTGGACTTGACGTAAAAGAATACATCAATCCATCATTTTGGGATGCCGACAAGAATGACTTTACCGCCGGAGCATACTATACAACATTTGGTAGAGATAGCAAATACGCTACTGGAGGCGTGCATGCAGATGGCAGCACATTCGATCCAAACACCTCAGAATTGAACAAAAAGATTGTCAAGCGCTTCACTTATGCCTTGACCCGTGGTAGTTTACAGGATGGTCCTGGTGCTAACGCTATCTGGAACATCACCAATGTTACCCGTCAGGATCGTCCTTGCCTCTATACCACGGCCCCTTGGGCAAAGGCAATGTCAGAGAATAAGGATGTGATTGCAGCCATCAAGAAGGACCCTACCTCTCCTTATTATGCAGATGGTACTGACGAGGGAATCAAGGAAGCAGTAGCAAACCTGTTGAATCCAAAAACCAACCAGTTTGACAACCAATGGCACAACTTCAAGCCTGAGCAGAGCATGGACGATTTCTATGCCTTCATGGTATGGCATCGTGGACTTGCAGTACCTCGTGCCCGCAACTTGAATGATCCACAGGTACAGCAGGGTAAAAAACTCTTCATGGAATGGGGCTGCGCCAACTGTCACAAGCCATCATGGAAGACCGGTGACGATAACTACGTAACATCCAAGTACATCGCCGACAAGAAGTTGCCTCGTTATCAGAACCAGACCATCTATCCATATTCAGATTTCGTTCTGCACAAGCTCTATATGATGAACGACATCCACGGATCATGGTGTCGCACCACTCCACTTTGGGGTCGTGGCTTGAGCTACGTGAATACAGGTGCTGAAGATCGCCTGCACGACTGCCGTGCCCGTAACGAGGTAGAGGCAATCATGTGGCACTGCTACAGCAAGAAGAGTCATGCCTATAGTTCAGCCATGAAATTCTACAAAGCATCAAAGAGCGATCGTGATGCAGTGGTTAAGTTCCTGCGTTCTATCTAATCATAAGATATTACAAGAAGAAACAAAAATAAGAAAAGCTGCCAGGCTATCAAAAGCATTTGGCAGCTTTTTTTATCAGAACCTCTAAATATACGTATAAAATCTTGCTTGTCTCCGAATAATATCGTAATTTTGCAGCGGAAATTCTATCAAGGTTCCAACTAAGTATGGTTAAAAAGATTATATTCATTCTTTACATTCTTGTGCTCGTATGCATGGCTGCCGCCACCATCGTGGAAAAAAGCCAGGGCACGGATTATGCCCATGCCCACTACTATGGGGCATGGTGGTTCATTCTAATCTGGGCAGTACTCGCTGCCCTAGGTGCGTTCTATATCATCAAAAGAAAAGTGAAGTGCGCTTCTTCGCTGGCACTCCATCTCTCCTTCATCATCATCCTCTTGGGTGCCCTACTCACGCATGTATCAGCAAAAAGAGGCATGATTCATCTGCGCATCGGTCAGCCTACAGATACTTATATGGCTCAGGATGAGGAGCAGGGCATAAAGGAAGAGAAACTCCCTTTCTCGCTCTGCCTGCAGAAGTTTGAAGCGAAGATGCACGATGGAACCAACGCCGTGGCTGACTATTCTTCAAAATTCACCGTAATAGACGGAGATGATAAGAGCGAAGGCGAAGTTTCGATGAACAACATCTATTCCCACCGGTCTTACCGTCTTTATCAGTCATCTTACGATGAAGACGGCAAGGGAAGCGTGCTCGCTATCAATGCCGATCCATACGGCATACCAGTCACCTATACTGGCTATGCACTGCTCTTCATCTCCCTCGTATGGATGCTCTTCGACCCTAAGGGCGGTTATCGCAAACTACTGAAGAGTCCTTTGCTCAAGAAGGGAGTCTTGATGACAGCACTCATCCTCAGCATGGGCAATATACAGACCCTGCATGCAGAATCTGCAACAGGCAATCTCCAAAATGCTGTATTGCCAAAGGAAACTGCAGAGAAGTTTGGCGAGCTTCATATTCTCTACAACGACCGCATCTGTCCGGTACAGACCTTTGCCCTCGATTTCTGCAAGAAGATATATGGAGCCAGGAGCTATCAGGGATTGACTGCAGAACAGGTACTCTCTGGTTGGGTATTCTATGGAAATACTTGGGCAAACGAGCCTTTCATCAAAATCAAGAGCGGAGAAATGAAAACGGCGATGAATCTGCCTGACTATGCTTCGCTCAATACTTTCTTCAATCGCGAAATGGGTGGCTATACCATCGGACAGTATGTTCAGGAATACTACAATGGGCAGCAGGACAAGTTCCATCAGCAAGCCGCCGATATCGATGGCAAGATACAGATCATCATGGAATTGCGTGAAGGTGTTTCATTGAAGGTTCTTCCTTACACCTTCACCAAGAACGTGAAAGCTACCAAGGATCATCCTTTCATCAAGGCGGGTACCACCACCTGGTTTTCACCGGTGGATAAGTTGCCGCAGGCCGTGGAGCAGCAGCATGCACTCTATATCAAGAACGTATTCTCCCTGCTGAATGGCGATGTAAAGGCAGGAAATATCAGCCGTGTAAATGAGTTCTTCGTCAAGATGAAGAAATATCAGGAGGTAAGTAGTGGTAACTCGCTGCCAACAAATACCCAGTATAAGGCAGAACGCATCAATAATGCCTTTCCTTTTGCAACCATTCTCTTCATGGCAAACCTCACACTGGGCTTCATTGCCCTCTTCTACACCATCTATCGCATGACGAAGAAGAGAGAAATCAAGGCATTGAACATCGCTTTGCCTATCTTGCTTGGCGTATCCTTCCTTGCCTTAACCTTCGGATTGGCATTGAGATGGATTATCAGCGGCAACATACCTATGTCTAACGGATATGAAAGTATGTTGACTGTAGCCTGGTTCGTGATGCTTATCAGTATTCTGATGCAGTTGCGCATCCGCATCGTCATGGTATTCGGCTTTCTGATTTCAGGATTCTTCCTTCTGGTAAGCCATATCAACCAGATGGATCCTGCTATCGGACAGATGATGCCGGTATTGAACAGTCCGTTACTCAGCATCCATGTCAGCATCATCATGATGAGCTATGCACTGCTATCCTTGACTTTAATCTGTGGCATCATGGGTATCTGCCTTCGCTCTCATGGCGAAGAGCTACAGGCACTGAGCCGCATCTTCCTATACCCAGCCCTCACCACGATGGGATTCGGCATCTTCATCGGAGCCATCTGGGCTAACGTGAGCTGGGGTAATTACTGGAGTTGGGATAGCAAGGAGACGTGGGCGCTCATCACCTTTATGATTTATGCAGTAGTAGTGCATACGCAGAGCCTACCGGTTTTCCGCAAGCCGCTGGTGTATCACATCTACATCACCCTAGCCTTCATGAGTATCGCCATGACCTACTTCGGTGTGAACTATTTCCTCACGGGCATGCACTCGTATGCATAGATAGAATCTATGATATAATAGCCAACATCTTTCGTTTATCTATCATAAAAGCCGTATCTTTGCAGCAAATTTCAAATAAACAAGATTAAAATGGAAACAAGAAAAGAAATTGCAGCAGAAAAGAAGCGTTGTGGATCTCATAACTGTACCCAGGCAGTGGTTTGTACCTATTATGATTATACAGGTATCGACGAAGATACCCTCAAGAATGTGGGCAATGCCTTTGCAGCGGGAATGGGAAATATGGAAGGAACCTGCGGTGCCCTCGTAGGAGCAGGTGTGGTATTGGGTCTTGCCACCAAGGATAAGGCAAAGTCTATCAAGACGATGCGACAGATTATGACCCAATTCCAGCAGCGCAACGGAGCTACCCAGTGCAGGCTTCTCAAGGGCGTAGGTACGGGAAAGGTCCTCAGAGAATGCCCGCTCTGCGTAGCCGATGCGGCAGAATTCCTGGAAGAGCAGTTGGATAAACTAACCAATCAGTAGAAAACGATGGCAAAATACAAGGCTCAAAGCGAGCACGACCGCTGCGTGGCATGTGGTGTTTGCGTAAAGGTGTGTCCCAAGGATGCCATCAGCATCTACCGGGGATGTTATGCAGTAGTGAATGAGGATCTGTGCATAGGTTGCGGTATCTGTGAAAGGAATTGTCCGGCAGGAGTCATGCACAAGGTATTGAGATAACAGATAAAAAGCATTTTTATGGCAAGACAAAAAAGCAAGAAGTGGAGTGATTATCTGTGGCTGGTATCCGCCACCTATTTCACCCTGGGATTCTTCAACATCGTGTTTGCGTGGCTGGGAGTCATCTGTTTTATGATTCCGCTGTTTATGGCAGTTTACGGAGGCGGCAAGGGATATTGCAACAACTATTGTGGACGAGGTCAGCTTTTCCTGCTGATAGGAAATACCCTGGGATGGTCGCGCAGGAAGGTAGCGCCAAGATGGTTATCATCCAAATGGTTCCGTCATGGATTCCTGCTGTTCTTCATGTTCTTCTTCATCCAGATGATCATCCTCACAGTGATGGTGGCAAAGGGAGCAGAGAATCTCCATCAGACCATTCATCTGTTCTGGACCTTTGATGTTCCCTGGCACTGGGCATATCCTGTAGAGATAGAACCCTGGAAGGCTCAGTTTGCCTTCGGTCTCTATGGCATCATGCTCACTTCCCTGATAGTGGGTGTGCTTCTCACCATCTTCTACCGTCCGAGAACCTGGTGTGTTTTCTGTCCGATGGGCAACATGACTCAACTCATCTGCAAGCTCAAGGCAAGATAAGCCCTGTACTTGGCTGATATAAATAGAATAACGATATGAATGTACAGCAACTGAAATATATTGTGGCACTCAACCGCTTTCGCAATTTTGCGAGAGCGGCAGAGGCTTGCCAGGTTTCGCAGCCCACGCTCAGTGCTATGCTTGTGAAACTGGAGGAAGAACTGGATACCCGTATCTTCGAACGAAGCAATAAGTCTGTATCTCCCACTGCATCAGGCAAGAAGATTATCCGTCAGGCAGAAACGGCATTGCAGGAGATAGAACGCATCTCGGAAATCGTGATGGAAGATAAGGGAGAGATAGGCGGAAAGCTATCGCTCGCCGTGGGACCAACCATTGCCCCCTACATTCTGCCCAAGTTCATCAGACTCTATCGGGAAAACTATCCATCGGTGGATCTCAACATCCAGGAACTGAAGGCTGATTTCATGCTCGATTCCCTGCTTCGTGGTGAGACGGATGCCGGCATAGCTATCTCCGACAATATCCGTGAAGGCATTCTGGAGATACCGCTCTACACGGAGAAGTTCTATGTATATCTTGCCGAGAGCTGCTGGCGCAAGCTTCCTGTTTTCAAGCCTGAGAATCTGGAGTATGAGAACATGTGGATTATGAAGGAGGCACAGTGTCTGCGCAACAGTGCCTTTTCGTTCTGCAAGGAGCGCAGCAAGGGTCATCATATCTATGAGGCAGGCAGCATCGAGACCCTGATAAGGATTGTGGATGAGAATGGTGGCTTCACCATCATTCCAGAGATGCACCTCCCCTTCCTGAGTGAGGAGCAGAAGAGGAATGTAAGAAAGATAGAAGGAGATTATCTGTCGCAGCGGCGCATATCGCTCTATATCAGGGAGGATTACATCCGTGAGCGGATGCTGAACACCCTAGTCGATACCCTCAAGATATTCATTCCGGAGGAGATGATGGGAGAAGGCATCAGGAAATACTGCATCAGGCTGTAACCTTAAAATGAATAGACTCCATCTATCGCCACATAGACTGAATGATTTGGTGGAATGCCGGATTCTTCTTATCTTTGCACCGATAAAAACAAGTAATAACTTTTAAATATCAATAATGATGGAAAAATTCAATGAAATGATTAACGGCGAACAGCTGACATTGGTAGATTTCTTCGCTACCTGGTGCGGAACTTGCAAGATGATGCACCCTATCCTGGAACAGCTGAAGGAGAAGATGGGCGATGACATCAGAATCTTGAAAGTAGATGTAGACAAGAACGAGGCACTGTCCATGCAGTACCGCATTCAGTCGGTCCCTACCCTCATGCTCTTCAAAAAGGGAGAAATGCTCTGGCGACAGAGCGGAGCCATGAGCCTGAATGATTTGATGAAGAAGATTTCGCAGCAGCAATAATAGCCCTGCTGAAAACGAAATCCGTTCCCCCACACTCTTTTTATGTTTTTTTAATATCCTACGGTCACAATTGTTACCGTAGGATTATTTTTAAAGCCGTAATTTTGCAGCCGGAAACCAGGAATGGCAGATTGCCGCCTGGAAGAAAACATTAAAATAACTCTTTAATTTATAGCAATATGGCAGAAAACAAGATGTTCTGTTTCCAGTGTCAGGAAACAGCTAAGGGTACAGGCTGTACCATCAAGGGTGTTTGCGGTAAGGAGGCTACAACTTCCAAGTGGCAGGATCTGCTGCTCAGCGTGGTTCGTGGCATAGGAACCATACAGCATAGCATAGGCAAAGAGCCGGCACCAGAGGTAACCCATTTCCTTACGGATGCACTCTTCACCACCATCACCAACGCCAATTTCAACGACCAGGATATCCTGCAAAAGGTAGATAAGGGCATCGTACTGAAGAAACAGCTGCTGCAAAAGGCAGCAAGCATGAATATCCACCTCCCTGCCTATCAGGAGGTAACCTGGGGTGGCGAGAAGACAGACTATGAGGCTGAGGGTGCCCGTGAATCCGTGCTCCGCCACGAGAATCCAGATATCCGCTCGCTCAAGGAACTCACCATGCTCGGCCTGAAGGGTATGGCGGCATACTACGAGCACGCAGCCCATCTGGGAGAAGAGAACAGCGAGATCATCAGTTTCATGTGCCGTGCTCTCGCCACCATCAGCAACCCTGATGCTGATATGAACACGCTGCTGGGCGTGGTGCTCGAAACTGGAAAGTACGGCGTGGATGTGATGGCACTCCTCGACAAGGCCAACACCCAGGCATACGGTAATCCGGAACTCACCCGGGTGAACATCGGCACAGGCAGCAATCCGGGCATCCTCATCTCAGGCCACGACCTGAAGGATATCGAAGATCTCCTCATCCAGACCGAAGGTACGGGCATCGATGTCTATACCCATGGCGAGATGCTTCCTGCACACTACTATCCGCAGCTCAAGAAGTACAAGCATCTGGTGGGCAACTACGGCAATGCGTGGTGGAAACAGAAAGAGGAATTCGAGAGCTTCAACGGTCCTGTTGTCTTCACCACCAACTGCATCGTTCCGCCATCGCCATCGGCAGGCTACAGGAACCGTGTCTTCACCACCAACTCTACTGGTTTCCCTGGCTGGAAGCATATCCAGGCGGGCGCCGACGGCCACAAGGACTTCTCCGAGGTGATTGCACTTGCCAAGACCTGCCAGCCACCTAAGGAGATAGAGACAGGCGAGATCATCGGCGGTTTTGCGCATGCTCAGGTCTTTGCCCTGGCAGACAAGATAGTAGAGGCAGTGAAGAGCGGAGCCATCCGCAAGTTTGTGGTGATGAGTGGCTGCGATGGCAGAATGAAGAGCCGCAACTACTACGAGGAGTTTGCCAAGGCGCTGCCTCAGGATGTAGTAATCCTCACCAGCGGCTGTGCCAAGTTCAAATACAACAAGCTCAATCTGGGCGACATCAACGGCATTCCTCGTGTGCTGGATGCCGGTCAGTGCAACGACTCCTATTCCTGGGCGGTTGTGGCATTGAAGCTGAAGGAGATCTTTGGAGCCAGCGACATCAATGAACTTCCTATCTTCTTCAATATTGCCTGGTACGAGCAGAAGGCTGTCATCGTACTTCTTGCCCTGCTGCATCTGGGCGTAAAGAACATCCATCTGGGTCCTACGCTCCCAGCCTTCTGTTCACCAGCCGTACTGAAGGTACTGGTAGAGACCTTTGGCATAGCCGGAAACGGAACGGTAGAAGAGGATATCAAAAAATATATAGGATAAAAGGATTTTAATAATTTTATATGACAACAGGATATGAGAGCATCAAAATATCAATTCGAGGAGTGGCCAACCGATCTGCTGATCGATTATGCCCTCAAGGTTCATCACCGTGGAATCCGTGAGAAGGGTCCGGAAATCCTCAGTCTCATCCACTCGATGATGGGTGAGAATCAGTTAATGGAAGAAATAGAGAGTCTCTTCAGCGAGTGCATGCTTGATCTGGAGAACCATCTGCAGAAGGAAGAGCAGGTTCTCTTTCCGTTCACCTATCAACTGATGGAATCGCAGCTTACGGGTCAGCCTGCAGTGCCGATGCATTGCGGCTCCGTAGCCATGCCTATTCACGTGATGATACTGGAACATGATAATGAGACCAAGCGCCAGCAGCACCTCAGAAAGCTCACCAACAACTACACCCCGGCAGCTGATGCCTGCGGAGATTATAAGTTGCTGCTGAGTCTGCTGAAGAATTTCGCAGAAGATCTGAACGAGCATGTCTATATAGAGAATGAGATCATCTTCCCTCGCAGTCAGCTGCTGGAACAGCAGCTACTGAGTTAAGGGAGAATCAGTAAAACTCGGGTAAAAAATTAAAAGACAGTAATTAATTAAATGTAATAAACAGGAAAGTTTTTGGAAAGACTGTAGCATCTGGACTTGTTTTTGGGCCGAGTGGCGCAGTCATGACCATAGCCAAGTTAGACAACGTCCATGCCGAACATACAACAACAAAGGGAGATTTCCTGGCGAAATCTCCCTTTGTCTATTGCAAAAAGCAGCTATAATTTCTTGATTTCATCTAATGACAACTGGGTTGCTGCTGCCACTTGCTCGGCAGACAAGCCCATTGCAAGAAGGCGATGGGCTGTGGCCTTCTTCTCATCTTTGGCTCCCTCGGCACGGCCCTCTTCTCGTCCTTCTTCTCGTCCTTCTTCTCGTCCTTCAGCTCGTCCTTCTTCTCGTCCTTCAGCTCGTCCTTCAGCACGACCTTCTTCTCGACCATCGGCAAGACCTTTCTGCCAGCCATCATCATAACCCGTCTTGATAACGCTGCGCTGATAGCGCAGATTCTCCATGTGACGGACATAATCATTCTTTTCCGCTACGGTCAACTTATCTATGTCCAGACATTTGCGGGCATCAGCCAAACCTGGAGCCTGGGCTGCCTCGCTGATTTCGCCAGTCTTCAGAAACTCGATCCATTCATCCAGATTGTTCACCGCCAGCTTATCAAAGTTGTTCACGCAGAGCAGATAATACTCCGGGAATATATCTCCGGCTTCGCGATTAGTCTTGCGGCCCTGAGGGATTTCATCACCGAAGAAGAGTTCACTCTGTCGGTTGGAGAGCTTCAGGATATCATCCGGCTGATGGAGTCCCTGGAACATCGTCTTGCCATGATATACATAATCCTTAGCCTGCCCCAATGTGAAATACACGATATTGATGGAATATACCTTGCGCACCTTGTCGTAATCATCGCCCAAACTGATATTGTCTGTGATCACCTTGGAAACTCCATAGAGCATACGGTGGAAATAGGTATGTTCACGGGTATTCTGTATCTCAAAGATGATGAATTCTCCCTTCTCATTTTCTGCCAGGATATCCACTCTGTTGAATTTATCATTCTCGGTCTGCTGATTGCTCTCACTATCCAGGAATCGGTTAATCTTGAATTTCTCGTTCAGCAGCGAACACATAAAGCCTTCCAGCACAGCATAGTTTGCCTTGTTGCGAAGCAGGCGTTTCATCGCCCAGTCAAATCTGATATAATTTGCCATATTCTTCCTCCATTTATTAATTTTCAGCTGCAAAGTTACGACTTTATTTTAAGACACCAAAGTTTTTTCGTATTTTTCTTGCTTATTACTAGAACTTTAGCAAGTAAGATTCTGCTCTTATAGGGCGTGCGGAGATTCTGCCTTTAAGATTCAAAAAGGAGCAAACAATAAATCGGGAGAAAATGCGTTATTGAATATAAAACTTAAATGTATGAAAGAATCAATATTCGTTACCTTGCAGAAATGTACGGTATTTGAGGGATTTACTCCTGAGGAAATCAGAGAGGCGCTATCGATGGTAAGCTACCGGATGGTGGAGCTTGCTGCCAGGGAAACCTATGTGCTGGCAGGAATGCCCTGCAGATATGCCGACATCATTGTCGAGGGGGAGATGATAGCCCGCATGTCGGGATTGTCGGGCAAGCAGGCCCAAATAGAGCGGCTGGGAGAATCGATGCTGATAGCCCCTGCCTATATCTTCGCACATAATAACGAGATGCCCGTAAGCGTGGAGACAAGCAAGAAGACTACCCTCCTGCGCATGAGGCCTTCGGAACTGAAACTGCTGATAGATACCAACGAGCGCATACGCTGGAACTTCATCCAGCACCTGTCAAGGATAGATATCTTCCTTTCGCAGAAAATGCGCATGCTCTCCCTTTTCTCCGTCAAGGAGAAGGTGGCGCAATACCTCATCAAGATGGCTACCGAACAGCAGAGCAGAACCATCCGACTGGATGTCAGCCGCCAGGAAATGGCGGATATCTTCGGTATCCAGAAGTTCTCGCTCCTCCGCTGCCTGTCCAAATTCGAGGAGAAGGGCGCCATCAGGATTGATGGCAAGACCATCACCATACTCAACTCGGATGACATGAAATAAGAAGCAAGAATGAGAGGAAAGGAGAGAGAAAGAACCGATGAAGACGAAGTTCTCCACCTGCGCCTCCAGAGCCCATCTTCAGCACCACATCCGCTGCATCGGTTGTTTTCCAAGAATCATTCCTGACTACCCCAGGAACAAATACAATAGGCTTCAATGGCAAATGAAGCCTATTTCATTGTCCAACGAAAGTACTTTCATGTGCTCATGAAAGTACTTTCGTTTTTTATTGCTTTTTCTACTATATTTTATTCCATAAAGACAGAGCGCCAAAGACTGTAGCGCGCTTCAGGATTCAATTGCTCCAAATGCTGGAAGACGGCTTGCATATCCGCACGGCGGGTAGTCTCTTCGTAAGGACACAACGCCTTCTGCTTAGTGAAATGCAACTCTTCTGCCACCTGACGGATATCCGCCTCATGCACCAGACAAAGGGGACGGATGATGGTGAGCGGATAATGTTTTAAAGGAAGACTGGGCTGCATGGTGGAATGAGACCCCTCGAAGGTGATATTCATCAGCAGGGTAACGAGGATATCATCCATGTGATGACCCAGAGCTATCTTGTTAAACCCTTGGCTCACCGCAAACTCGAAGAGCGTCTTGCGGCGGTTCCAGGCACAGAGGAAACAACGGGTCTTGCGGGGGTCGGTGGATTCATCGAAGGAACTATGCAGGATATGGAGCCTGATGCCATTCTCTGCACAGAATGCCTGGAGATAAGAACGGTCGGTTTCGTAAGGAATGTTATCCATGATGATATGAGCCGCCTCTACCTCGATATGAGGTTTGTAGATACGGGCACGCTGAGCCAGCAACCGGACCAGCTCTAAGGAATCCTTGCCGCCACTCAAGGCGATGAGAATGCGGTCACCATCTTCTAAAAGATGGTAATCTACACATCCCTTGTTGAATCGCTTTATTATTTTCTGTTCTGCCTTCATCGCATGATTATATTATATTATATCACTACATCATTATATAAGAAGCCGCATATATGCGGCAAATATGACATAAAAAAGCCGCTGTTCCCAAGAGAGCAGCGACTTTATTACTAACATTTCTCAACCACTAAAGAAGAGAAACGACAATTTAAACTTCGAATATGAAAGATTTGAGCGAATTAAATCGCTTTCATTTTCTATTTAGCGTATGCTATTACTTAATGCCATTACTTAGCGTATGCTACACTGCGGGTTTCACGAATGACGGTAATCTTAACCTGACCAGGATAAGTCATCTCATTCTGAATCTTGGTAGCAATCTCGTCAGAGAGCTTGACGCTCTGCTCGTCAGTCATCTTGTCGGCACCCACGATAACGCGGAGCTCACGACCAGCCTGAATAGCATAAGTCTTGGTTACGCCAGGATAGCTCATGGCAATGGCCTCAAGATCGTTCAAACGCTTGATGTAAGCCTCAACAATCTCACGACGAGCACCAGGACGAGCACCAGAGATGGCATCACATACCTGAACGATAGGAGCCAACAGGGTGTTCATCTCCATCTCGTCGTGGTGAGCACCGATGGCATTGCAGATATCTGGCTTCTCCTTATATTTCTCGGCAATCTTGGCACCATACAATGCGTGTGGCAACTCGCTCTCCTCATCAGGCACCTTACCGATATCATGCAACAAACCGGCACGCTTTGCCTTCTTTGGGTTCAAGCCCAACTCAGATGCCATTACGGCACAGAGATTGGCGGTTTCACGGGCATGCTGCAACAGGTTCTGACCGTAAGAAGAACGGTACTTCATCTTACCGATGATGCGAACCAACTCTGGGTGCAAGCCATGAATACCGAGGTCGATGGCTGTACGCTTACCGGTCTCGATAATCTCGTTGTCCAACTGCTTCTTCACCTTGGCTACCACCTCCTCGATACGGGCTGGGTGGATACGGCCATCGGCTACCAACTGATGGAGAGCCAGGCGGCAAACCTCACGGCGCACAGGGTCGAAGGCTGAGATAACGATAGCCTCAGGCGTATCATCTACCACGATTTCTACACCTGTAGCAGCCTCCAAGGCACGGATATTACGGCCCTCACGACCGATGATGCGGCCCTTCACCTCATCATTATCGATATGGAAGACGCTGACAGAGTTCTCGATGGCAGTTTCAGTAGCCACACGCTGGATAGTCTGGATAACGATTTTCTTAGCCTGCTGGTTAGCATTCATCTTGGCATCATCCATAATCTCATTGATATAGCTTGCCGCATCGAGGCGGGCCTGATCCTTCAAGCTTTCCACGAGACGGTTCTTTGCTTCCTCAGCGCTCAAGCCAGAGAGTTCCTCCAGCTTAGCCTGCTCCTGCTTCTGCATTTTCTCCAACTCCTGCTGCTTCACAGCCATGAGTTTCTTCTCGTTATCCATGCGCTGCTGGTTCTGGTCCAATTCCATCTTGCGGCGGCCCAAATCCTCCTGACGCTGGTTCAGCGAGATTTCACGCTGCTTCAGTTTGTTCTCACTCTGCTGAATACGAGAGTTGCGCTGCTGCACCTCCTTCTCGAGTTCAGCTTTCTTATTGAGGAACTTCTCTTTAACTTCGAGAAGTTTTTTCTCTTTAACTACTTCTGCCTCTTTGTTGGCAGCCTCAATCATTTCATTATATTTTCCCTTAATGACATAACGGAAAATGAAATACCCCACAATGCCTCCCAGAACGAGAGCCACGAGGGCTGCTATTATTGTTACCATATATATATTATAATTATTAATATTCTTACTTTGCCAAAGTATCTTCTATCTCTGCAGTCAGTTTGTTCAGAATATCATTATATGGTTCGGTATCATTCTTATCCGATTCCTTTTCGTATCTCAGGGCCACATCGATGAGCGCCATATAGAGGATTTCCTTGTCGCTCTTGCGTCCCTTAAAGATTTTGGAATAGGAATTCACGATCTCGTCAATCAACTTAGCCGATTTACGATAATACTCTTCATCCTCTCTCGGTATTCTTACCGTGAGGTCAGTATCATATGCATGTAATCTGATTTGTAACTTATCTTCCTTCTGATCTGCCATTGTTCCGAATTTTATTACTGATCGCTCAGTAGCGTAATACACTTATTGACATCTCGAATCAGCTTGGCGATGCGTTTCTGGGTATTCTCCATGTCGGAGTCAGAAATCGTCATCATCTTCGCCATCTTCAGGCTGTCATAATCATGCTTTGCCTGAGTCAACTTATCCTCCAATTCCTTGATCTTGGCATCCCGCTCCTCCACCATGGCATAAAGCTCCTCGTTCTCACGCTTGACATCTTCAAACTTGAGAATCATCTGCCTTACCCTTGTGGCAAACGTATTGATTGTTTTCTCACTAGCACCCATGATATTTTCTTTTTGGCTACAAATTTAAGAGAATAATTTGAATAAAACAAATATTCTACGAGTTTTTTTATTTTTTGGGCTATTATTTATTACTTTCCCATCTTTTGCTTTGCCTTTTCCACATCTTCATCGGATGGACGTGGCTCTTTCTTGGCCAACATCATCACCTGGAATGCAAAGTCTGTTACCCACTGCTGGCTGAACTTCAGGTGGCTGTTGAGCTGACGGAGAGTCACCACGGTCTTCAGGGCACTGGCATCAGAGAAATCGTTCTTGTTGAAGATGTCATCCACGGTCTGTGCTGTCATCTTATACAGGGTGTTCTTCATGAAGCTAGGCAAACGGAGCTTGAACTTCATCAAGTTGCCGATGAGCATCATCAAGTCCTGGCTGAAGCTCTGGAACTGCTTCAGATAAACATTCACATCCTGCAGTTTCTGGCAGTTCTTGCGAATGCTGGAATCGATTTCCTTAAACCAGCTCTCGTCAGTGCCATAGATATCGCGCATCATCTTTCTGACGTGCGCCTTTTCGCCGATGCCAAGACGGTTGTTGACGGTTGGCACATGGAAACTGGTCTTGAAGACACGCAACTCTGGCAACATGGCCAGATTGGTGATACCTAATTGTGAAGCTAATGCAGCCTGGAAATATACACTCACCAGAGTCATATAGTCTTCCATGCCGCCCACTTTCTTATCGTCGTCTTTGCGACCGAATAGTTTTGCAAATAATCCCATTCTTTTTTCTTATTTATCTTTAAAGTTCTAAAATGTTCTGCAAAAATACAATAAAATCGCAAAATACGCAAATCAAAGGGATGTTTTTTTGCTCTAAGCCACATTTTTTCTACTCTTAGTGAAGTTTTTATCTTTTTCTTTTCCCACTTTCAATATTTTTTAGTAACTTTGCCCCGATTTTAAAATTAATAATTGGATTCCAAAACATAAACTTTTAAAAAGAACGAGAATGAATGATAAATTCGAAGGAAACAGCCTAGTGAGGAATTTGGTGATCGTAGCAGACTTCATCATCCTCAACTGTGTATTGGTAGGCTTATACTACTGCGACACACATTTTTTGCCGGAACATGTAGATAGAGCAACAAAAATCACGCTTTTTGTTGCCAATGCTTCATTGTTGTTGAGTGAATACTTTTACTCAACCATCATCCACATCCGAAAGATTGAATATACGCAAGTATTAAGACGAACATTCTACCTGGCTGCATTTACAACCATTGTCTTCTTCTTGTTTCTAGCATTACTGAATCTGAGTAAGAAAGCACCATTGAGCCATTACTTGATTTTTGGTGCTTCATTCTACCTTACACTGGTTTTGTCTCGTCTCTGCGAGCTTAGCATACTGAAGTACTACCGCTCTAAAGGATATAACAGCCGAACCGCCGTGTTCGTAGGAAACGACCCTGCCATCAAAGAGATGTATGCCCTGATGACAGAAGACCCTGCTGCCGGTTACCATGTGGCTGGTTATTATGCCGACAAGGATATAGAGAATGCGCCAGAAGGACTGGTAAGACGGGGTACCATGCAGGAACTCAACGACCTGATGACTTCTTCGCTCAATAACACCATCAACGGTTCGCCCTTTGATATCGAAGAGTTGTTCTGCTGTGTATCACACAAAGACTCGGAAGAAATCATCAAGATTATGCAGTTCTGCGACAAGAACGTGATTCACTTCTATTATCTGCCAAGACAATTCGGTGAATACAAGTTGCACCTCGACTCGCAGAAGTTCATGGGCAAGACGGTATATACCAACCGCCAGGAGCCTCTCACCCGTTTGACAAACAGAGCTATCAAACGCTCCTTCGATATTTTGGTAAGTGGTGTGGTATGCCTCTGCATGCTGCCATTCATCCCTATCATCGCTCTCTGCATCAAGCTTCAGAGTCCAGGACCTATCTTCTTCAAGCAGGCAAGAACAGGTCTCAATGGTAATACATTCTATTGCTTGAAGTTCCGCTCCATGCATGTGAACAAGGATGCAGACAAGGTGCAGGCTACCAAGAACGACCCACGTAAGTTTGCCTTCGGTAACTTTATGCGTAAGACCAATATTGATGAGTTCCCACAGTTCCTCAATGTACTGAAGGGTGATATGAGTCTGGTAGGTCCACGACCTCACATGCTCCACCATACCGAGGTTTACGGCTCGCTCATCGACAAGTACATGGTTCGCCATTTCTCTAAGCCAGGTATTACGGGCTGGGCACAGGTGACAGGTTACAGAGGCGAGACCAAGGAACTTTGGCAGATGGAAGAGCGTGTAAGAAGAGACATCTGGTATATCGAGAACTGGTCGTTCTGGCTTGACATCCGCATCATGCTGCTGACAGCCAAGAGCATCATCTTCCCAGACAAGAACGCTTTCTAAAGTGCAAGGCATAAAGATTCCCTATATATAATAAGGTATAGGGCTTCTTTATTCATCAAAATGAGAACAAAAAACATAAAAAGAATATATAAAAATAGAAAAGATATGAAAGGAATCGTTTTAGCAGGTGGTTCAGGTACAAGATTGTATCCTATTACCAAGGGTATCAGCAAGCAGCTGATTCCTATCTTCGACAAACCAATGATTTACTATCCAGTATCTGTATTGATGCTGGCAGGTATCAAGGACATTCTCATCATCTCTACTCCATTCGATTTGCCAGGCTTCAAGCGATTGCTAGGCGACGGAAGCGAGTTGGGTGTACACTTTGAGTATGCCGAGCAGCCTTCACCAGACGGATTGGCTCAGGCTTTCATCATCGGAGAAAAGTTTATCGGCGACGACAACGTGTGCCTGGTATTGGGAGACAACATCTTCTACGGCGCAGGCTTCACCGGATTGCTCCATGAGAGTGTAAAGGCTGCCGAACAGGGACAGGCGAGTGTATTCGGCTACTATGTAAACGATCCTGAGAGATATGGCGTAGCTGAATTCGACGAAGAGGGCAACTGCCTCAGCATCGAAGAGAAGCCAGCCCAGCCAAAGAGCAACTACGCTGTGGTAGGACTCTATTTCTATCCAAACAGCGTGGTAGAGGTAGCCAAGAACATCAAGCCTAGTCCACGTGGCGAGTTGGAAATCACCACTGTAAACCAACACTACCTGGCAGAGAAGACTCTGAAGGTAAGAACCCTGCAAAGAGGTTTTGCATGGCTTGATACGGGTACACATGACAGCCTGTCGGAAGCCAGTACCTTCATCGAAGTGATTGAAAAGAGACAGGGACTGAAGGTGGCATGTCTTGAGGAAATCGCCTACAAGCAGGGTTGGATCAGCAAGGAAGAACTTCTGAAGCTGGCTAAACCTATGTTGAAGAACGGATACGGACAGTATCTGAAGGATTTGGCTGAAGGCAAATAAATATTGAGTGAGAAAAGAAATAGATTAATAAAGCTCAACAAAATAATACAACAGCAAAATAATGGAAGAAAACAAAAACTTAGGAATGGATGGTATTCAGGAACAAGAGGAAAAGTCAGCTATTGACTTTCAGCTGATTTATTCCACAGTCATCCTTAACTGGAAATGGTTTGTTCTCTCTCTGATTGTATGTCTCGGATTAGGTTACATGTACTTGAAGTATAAGACTCCTTCTTTCCAGACTACTACGAAGGTACTCATCAAGGATGATGACCAGAACAAGAGCAGAGGAGGCATGAACAGCATGATTCAGAATGCTGCCAACTTGGGATTCATGACAAACTCTAATGGTATCGACAACGAGATCGAGATCATCGGAGCACACGACATGGCGTTGCAGGCTGTAACCGACATGAAGATTTATGTAAGCTACTATCACAAGGGCACATTCAGATCTTCATTGGTGTACAAGGAGCAGGAAATCAACGTTGACGTGGACCAGAAGAGTCTCAAGAAGTTGAATGCACCTATCACGCTCAACATTACAAGAAACGGCAACCAGTATCATGTAAAGGGTAAATACTTTGCGCCTATCGATGCCTTCTCTTTCGAGAAGGAACCAACAACCATCGAGAAGACATTGGCAAAGCTCCCTGCTACCATCAACACCCGCATCGGAAATATCTACTTCACTCCTAACAAGAGATACAAGATGGAGGATGGAGATGAACTGAAAGTGGTGATCAACTCGCCAGAACAGGTTGCCAACGCCTATACAGCCAATCTGACGGTTAGCCAGACTTCAAAGACAACAACTATCGCACAGTTGGTGTTGAACGATCAGGACCCTCAGCGTGGTCTTGACTATCTGCATACCCTCGTCAAGGTATATAACCGCCAGGCGAACTACGACAAGAACGAGATTGCTTATCGCACAGAGCAGTTTATCAACAGCCGTCTGGAGAAGATCAACGCAGAGTTGGGCAGCACAGAAGGCCAGTTGGAAAGCTACAAGAAGCGCAACAAGATGGTTGAGTTGAAGCTGAATGCTACAGCAGCCATTGCCAATGCAGATACTTATGCTCAGAAACTCCAGGAGGCTAATACCCAGGTGGAATTGCTCAAGGAACTTGGCAAGTATATGAACGAGCCAGGAAACAAATATCAGCCAATTCCATCTAACGTAGGTTTGACCGACGAGAGTTCTACAGCCCTCATCAACGAGTACAACAAAATTGCGTTGAACCGTAACCAGCTGTTGCACTCAGCCAGCGAGAACTCTCCTACTGTAACTCCATTGACAGCACAGTTGGACGACCTCGTTAATTCTATCAAGAGAGCCATGCGTCAGGCTAAGCTCGGAATGGAGATTCAGCGCAACAGCATCGCTGCACAGGCCGGTCAGTACAACAACCAGATTGGCAACTCTCCTGAGCAGGAGCGTGTATTGACACAGATTGGCCGTCAGCAGGAGGTGAAGTCTGGTCTTTACCTGATGCTTTTGGAGAAGCGTGAGGAAAACTCTATCTCTTTGGCTGCTACAGCCGACAAGGGTAAGATTATCGATGCTCCTTCGTTCGTGGGCAAGGTTAGTCCTAAGAGTTCTATCGTCATGCTCATCGCCTTCGTACTCGGTTTGGCTATTCCTGCCGGCATCCTCTTCCTCATCGAGTTCTTCAAGTACAAGATTGAGGGTCACGAAGACGTAGTCAAGCTCACTCCTATCCCTGTTATCGCAGATATCCCTATGGCTAGTGATGCTGCCAAGAAGGAAGGAAAGGCCGATATCGTGGTTCACCAGAACAAGAACAACCTGATGGAGGAAATCTTCCGTGGCTTGCGTACCAATTTGCAGTTTATGCTCAAGAAAGACGAGAGAGTCATCATGTTTACCTCTTCTACATCTGGTGAGGGTAAGACATTCGTGGCATCAAACGTTGCTATTTCTATCGCCTTGCTGGGCAAGAAGGTTGTCATGGTAGGTCTTGATATCCGTAAGCCTCGTCTGGCTGAGTTGTTCGGCATCAACAACCACCACATCGGTATCACCAACCTGATTATAAACGATCAGAACACTTGGGAGGATATCCAGAAGCAGACTATTTCATCTGGTGTCAACAACAACCTCGACCTCTTGATGGCTGGTCCTGTACCTCCAAACCCAGGTGAGTTGGTTACTCGAGCAAGTCTCGATGATATCATCAACCAGTTGAAGGAACATTACGATTACGTAATCCTCGATACAGCGCCTGTAGGATTGGTAAACGATAGTTTGCAGCTCGGTCGTTTGGCAGACCTCTGTGTATATGTTTGCCGTGCAGACTATACTCCGAAGGCAAGCTTTGGCATGATCAACGGTTTGAATGCCGAGAAGAAGTTGCCTAACATGTGTATCGTTCTCAACGCCATCGACCTCTCTCAGAAGAAGCACAGCTTCTACTACGGAGTGGGTAAATACGGCAAGTACGGTAAGTACGGCAACTATGGCTCATACGGAGGCTACGGCAAGTATGGAAAGTATGGAAAATACGGCAAGTACGGCACCTATGGTCAGTATGGAAGCTATGGTAACTACAGCAACAGCCACTACGGCATTGCAAACGACAATAGTATCAAGAAATAAAAGAAAAGAACCTTGGTTCTTTACAACAGAAGAAGAGTCTTTCTATTCATATAGGAAGACTCTTTTAGATTATACCAATAAGAAAAAAATATGGCAACAATAGCAGTAGATTTTGATGGTACCATCGTAACCCACGAGTATCCAAAGATTGGTACAGAGTTACCATTCGCCACAGAGACTTTAAAAATGCTGATTAGAGACCATCATAAGCTGATTCTCTGGAGTGTACGTGAAGGCAAACTCCTTGACGAGGCTGTGGAATGGTGCAGAGAGCGGGGCGTAGAGTTCTGGGCAGTAAACAAGGATTATCCAGAGGAAAGCCTGGAGAACAACAACCACTTCTCACGCAAGCTGAAAGCCGACTGGTTCATCGACGACCGTGGCATAGGCGGTTTACCTGATTGGGGTGAGATTTACCAAATCATCACCAACCACACCAGTTACCGTCAGATTCTGAAGCAGCAGATGGGCGAGGTACAGGAGGCCCCAAAGAAAAAACATTGGTGGAGCCGCGGATAAAAAGATATTTCAATAAAAAAGGTGTATTGCTCAATGGCAATACACCTTTTTTATTGTGTTTAATTTGAATATTCTAATCTGATTAGAAGAACAAGTAGCGGTTGTCCACTACATGAGCCTTCTGGTAAAGCTCGTTCATGAAGTTACCGGCATACTGCATAGCCTTCTGACGGCACTTCTGCTCGTAAGCCTTCTCATCGAACTTAACAGGACGATTGGTCTTGTTAGTAACCTGGAAGAGATAAACACCAGCGTTACCCTTTACTGCGTGAGCAGCGAAAGCACCCTTCTTGGTTGCAGAAACAGCACCAGAGAGAGCAGGCTCGCTAGCACCAGTAGCAGCAACGAAGGTAGGAGCAGCGAAAGTAATCTGATTAACAGAAGAAACCTTACCACCCTTAGCCTTAGCAGCAGCAATGCTCTTCACACCAGCCACCTTAGCCATGATCTGTTCAGCCTTCTTATCCTTGATAACCTCAGCCTTTACCATTTCCTTTACCTGAGAATCGCTCAAGTCGCGGAAACCGATGCGATGAATCTTATCCAATACAACTACCAACAGGTGGTTGTTGTCACCACACTCATACATTGGAGAAATCTCACCCTCCTTGGTATCGAAGATCCACTTCAAAGCATCACGGGTAGAATGGATGTTAGCAACATAGTGAGTAGCTGTAGTTACATCCTTCAACTCCTGTACACGATAACCATTCTTCTCGGCATTCTTCAAGAGGTCCTCAGCCTTAGGATTAGCACTTACGAAGCTAGAGAACTTGTTGTAAGCTGTGCGGTAGGTATCGTTAGAGAACTGAATCTCCTTCTTGATAACTGCAGCCACATACTTATCAACCATAGCCTTGCGGTCGCAAACCTGGAGGATGACATAACCCTGACCCAACTGAATCTGGTTCAATGCATTCACTGAAGCTGTGTTCAATGTGTTGATGAAGGTCTTGTTGTCCTTATCCAAGGTCTGAGCAGACTCATACTGCTTGGTTGTCATCCAAGCCTTCTCACCGGTCTGACCATACTTCTTGGCAATAGCCTCGAAGTCTGCACCAGCAGCGAGAGCACCATGGATAGAGTCTGCCTTAGTCTTAGCCTCAGCCTGTGAAGCGGCAGCCACCTGGATTACACGATACTGGATAGAGTCTGGCAACTGCTGCTTGCTGATGAGCTTCACGATGTTCAATGTATTATCAGCAGCATTCACCTTCACTGCAGAAGTAGCGCCTACAGCCAGAGAATCGATGTCGGCAGCGATGTCACGTGGGAAAGCATCCTTGCTAACTGGGATACCCAAGTAAGCAACAGAAGAAGCCGACTTGCGAACGAGCTCTGCAGGATCTGCAGCCGCAGCAAGCTGAGTCTTGTAACCGGCAAACTCCTTGTTGATGGCAGCACGGTCTGCCTGAGAAGCCTTCACCTCGACATCAACATACTTGATGTCGCGGCTCTCCACTGGCTGCTTGAAGCGAGCCTTGAGTTCCTCATACTTAGCCTTCAAATCACTCTCCTCAACCTTCACCTTGTCGTCCTGGATATCAGAGTAAGGGAAAGCAGCCAACTGAATCTGGCTCTCTTCGTTCTCCTCCTTGAATGCCATCTTAGCCTCTACTGGGTTTGAGAGGAAGCAGTGAGCCAAGAGAGACTGATACTTCTGGGCCAATGTCTGCTGGCGGAGTGTCTTCTCGATGAATGACCAATAGTTGAAAATCTTGGTGTACTGATCCAACAGCTGAGGATTAGCAGAAGGGTTAGCCTTTTGAGCATTATACTCAGCCAAGAACTTCTGCAATTCAGAAGAATCGAAGCGACCAGTCTGAGGATTTTTAAAAAGATTAATTTGCAGAAGCATTGGATTTGTGCCAGTTTTTAAAATATCCTTAAGCTCACCATCAGTAACAGTAAGCCCCAATTTACTAGCTTCCTCTGCAATAATCTGGTTCTGCACGTATGAATTCCATACCATGTCCTTTACCTGATTCATCTCTGCTTCATCGAGATTTTCTTTACTAAGTTGCATTTTTGCAACCTCTGTGTACTCATCAACGAGCTTCTGGAAATCCTGCACGCTGATTTTCTCGCCATATACCTCACCAATCTGCTGGCGCTCATTGTTCTTTGCAGAATCGCAAGAGCGGAAAGCTTCCTCGGCAATGAAGGCGAAAAGGCCGAAACTGATGATACAAACCAGTATCACGCCTCTTTTTCTAATTGTTCCTAATGCTGCCATTACGTTTTAATTATTATTATTATTTTATTTTTTCTATGTTTGTATATAACTACTTTTGCAGCGAGTAGCCAATTGTCTGCAAAAATACAAAAATTATACGAGAAAAGGGAATTTTTCGGTATCTTTTTTGGCTAAGAACCCAAAAAAGTCGAAAAATTCCCTTTCCTCACTCAACTATTTGATGATGTGGAGTTTCACAAGCTCTATCTTACGCGATGTTGACTTGATAATCTTGAACTCAAAGTTGTCAATTTTAATCACTTCATTCAGCTTTGGGAAACTCTGATATTCATGCAATATCAAACCGCCCAAAGTCATATACTCATCGCTTTCAGGAAGCTCCAAGCCGAACATATCGTTTATCTTGTCTATCTCTAATCGGGCCGACAAGAGATAATCGCCATCATCGGTCTTCTTGGCTACATACTTTGCAGAATCGTGTTCGTCCTCGATGTCACCAAAGATTTCCTCCACAATATCTTCGAGACTGACCAAGCCGCTGGTTCCGCCAAACTCATCCACCACAACACCCAGCGACTTCTTCTGCTGCAGGAAAGTCTGCATCAGTTTCTGAGCCTGCATGGTTTCCGGCACGAAAGGCATGGTTCGGATATGATCCTGCCATCTCTTCGGATTATGGAAAAGTTCAGAACTGTGGATGTATCCCACAATGTGGTCGATATCCTCTTCATAAACGATAATCTTGGAATTACCGCTCTCGATGAATTTCTGGCGCAGATCCTCCAATGACGTTTCCATCTCCACCGCCTGTATCTCGGTTCTAGGAACCATACAGTCGCGCACCTTGGTATCTGAGAAATCCAAGGCATTCTGGAAAATCTTCACCTCATCGTTAATCTCGTCATCATTGGTGGCATTATCAATGCTCGACTGTACCAGATAATCCAAATCCACCTTCGAAAATCCTTCATCGCCCTCTTCTGTCTCCATCTTCATACCCACCAGACGGAGCAGACACTTACTCAGGAAAGTACTGAACTTGCTGATAGGCCACAAGATGACGTAGCACAAATAGGCTATCGGACTGAAGATGGTCAACAGTCGGTTAGGGTTCGCCTTGAACAAAGTCTTAGGCAGAAACTCGCCGGTAAACAATACAACGAGCGTAGATAAAATGGTATCGGCAGTAACCCTACCCCCATCATCCAAACCCGCAAAAAGGGTATTATCAAACAAACGGGCAAACAGGATACCATATACAACAAGGGCGATATTATTACCCACCAGCATGGTACTCACGAATCCGTTCGGATGATCATAAAACTGCGACAAGAGTCGCTGGCAAAGTCCGTTCTTCTCCTTATCCATCTCCGCCAACATACGGTTAGAGGAAACGAAGGCTATCTCCATTCCGCTGAAGAAAGCAGAGAACACCATCGTGATGAGGATGCCGACAATCAGACTTATATCAACTTCTTCCATGATAATTAATCAATTAGAACTCAGAATATTATCTATAAACAAACAGACGACCACCCCTATCAGTGCATGATAGGGATAGTCGTATTAGCTCTTTGAGGAGTAGCCTGCTGACGGATTGGCGCTGCCGTAGAATCAGAAGACGATGCAGAAGATGCACCACCCTCGCTACTGCCTCCACCAAAGTCTTCCTTCACGAAACTACCCTTGGTATTACTTACAAAATAACGGGTCATCTTCTCGTCACTCCAGAAATGTGAACCCTGAAGGGTACGCTCTGGTGTAACAAGTTTACTGAACACATTGCTAGACAATTCGTGCTTGTTCTCATCCCAAGTAAGCTGCTCGCTGGTGAAGCGAAGGCCATCCTTGGTCAGGATGCGCACACGTCCATACAACTTCCAGACCCGCTGCTGGTCAAAGTAATAGGCAGTATCACACTGGATATAGCTATTGATATGGAACTTCTCGTCAAACTGTTCGAGCAATATACCCTTGTCGAAAATCCATCTGGACGGATTGCGGTTGGTATTCACCTCCCAGCGTTCCGTCACGATGCGATATTTAATGACTCCCGAATCGCTGATGAGCGTATTCACACCATAGGAAGTCATCATAGCCACCGAGTCCTTGGCATAAATAGCAGGCGCAGTATGCTCTACCGGATCCTGACATGCTGCCAAGACCAAGGACAGAAATGCGCCTATTACTATGAAATTCTTAATCTTATACATTATTATATATATAGGAGACTGCAGAATCCTCTCTATCTAGGGAGAGAAAGAAAGATTACTGCATCTTCCACTTCTTAAACCAATCCTCGTTGAATGTGAAACCAATGTTGATGCGGAACGAATTCTCCTTGAGGAGATCCTTGGCAGAACTCTTCACCCACTGGCCACTGATATTGAGCTGCGAACGGTTGTTGTAGCCGTTCATGATAGGAATACCGAAACCGGCACTCACAGAAATCTCCTTCGGTCCATCCACGCCATTCACCTTATAATAAGGAGTAGCATAGCTTACACCGGCACGATAGTGAACACGCTTCAGGAAAGAAGCACGGCCATTCTCGGCATAGCAATACTGGAAACCGAGGTTGAACTTGCTGCGGTCCATATAAACGCCATCGCGCAAGGCCCAAGGCTCATTGTTCTTGGCATCGTAGGTAGGATAACCCAGGCTACCCCACTTCTGCAAGGTGTAGTCGAAGCCCACCTTCCACTGGTGATTGTGATTCCACATCAAACCGGCACCCATCATGGTTGGCAACTCATACGCATTGTTGATGCTGAACGCCAAGGTATCAGAAGTACTGGTCTGCGCATTGGAAGAAATGATGTTCATATCGGCATCGGCATGCAGATTATGACCAGGAGTATAGGTCAAACCCAATGTCAACTCATCTTTCTTGGTAATCTGATGGGTATATTGCACACCCAAATCCAGCTTATAGTTATGAACACTGGTGCCATAAGTGCGATAGAGCGACTTATAATAGCTGTTGCTATAAGCGTTCTGCACGGTCTTGTTGATGCTGCCCCAGAGATAACCGATGTTGGCACCCACAGCCAAGCCCTTGACAGGCGACCAGCCCGCACCCAGAAAAACCTGATGCAAGCCACCCTCTCCGCTATAGGTATTGCTATAGGTTACATCCTTATCTTCCCTGTTCACATAACCACTGGTAGAATAATCATAGCCCACATTGGTAAAAGGGATGATACCGAAACTCATGCCCACATGACGCAGCAAGCGGAATCCACCTACCACATACTCAAGATTAGAGTTATTGGCATTCTTCTTCACACCATTCTCGTTGAAGTTGGTAACCTGACCCGAAATGCCTGCATCCAGGATGAACGTCATGGAGTCGATGGCAGAGTAGGAAGCAGGGTTGAGGTAGTTCACCTGGTTGTGCTCATGAAAACCAAGACCCACACCATTCATACCACGATTGAAGCCCGAAGTCTGGTCAGACAATACGCCAAAACCATACTGGCTGTATGGAGAATTAGTACCACTTTGGGCATTAACCATAAGAGTCGAACCCAACATAAGGGCTGCTAAGATAATCTTTCTCATTTATATATAAATCAGTAAAAAATACATTCAGAGTGCATCAAAAATACATTCAGAGTGCAAAAGTATTAAAAAAAATCTAGAAAAAAGAAGGATAATTGAAAATAATAAGTTATTTTTGCATCGTGAAACGTTTTAAGCATATATTTCGGGTCATTTTAGCAGTTATTTTAACCAATTTAACTACTATTGTGACAGCACAGGATTTTTCAGGCTACAATGCTCCTGATATTTCTGTGCAGAACAGTCGTGTCAATGAGGAAGCCACCGCATGGCTCGACTCTGTGGATATTTCGCTCCTTACTTGCGGACCAGGCGAGGAGGTGTGGTCGTACTATGGGCATTCGGCTCTGCGCATTCAAGACAAGGCACATGGCAGCGACGTGGCCGTGAACTGGGGCATGTTCAGCTTCAGGCAAGGCTATTTCATCCTCCGCTTCGTCTTCGGGCTCACCGATTACCAGATTGGCATCTATCCGATGAGCGATTTCATGGCAGAGTACAGTGCCGAGGGAAGATGGGTGCGCCAGCAGCGCCTCCACCTGTCGAGAGAGGAGAAGCTGAAGGTGCTCCATGCCATCGAAGAGAATGCACAGCCGGAAAACCGTACCTACCGCTACAATTTCTTCTTCGACAACTGTACCACCCGTGCCCGCGAAATGGTGATTACCAATATCGGCTACTGCAACACCAACTTCAAGGACACCGATGCACAGTCAACTTACCGCGAGGAAATCCATAAGCTCAACGGCAACCACCGCTGGGCAAGATTCGGCAACGACCTGCTGCTGGGCTATCTGTCAGACAGAGACCTCACCCAGCGTGAATGGGAGTTCCTGCCAGACAACCTGAGCAAGGACTTCGCCACCGAAGGAAGAAAGGATTTCATCAACGACCCATCGGGCAATGATGATGCCAACCGCATCTACGGAAAAGACGGATACCTCATGCTGGTAGATTCCACCTGCTATCTGATACCACCTACCCCAGCCCAGAAAGTGGCAGAAGCAGAAGTCATCACCCCTTCCCTGGTATTCATCACGCTGGCGGTCATCATCATCGCACTCAGCATTTTCGAATGGAAAAGGAAGAAAAACTTCTGGGTGCTGGATGCCTTCCTGCTCATTCTTACCGGATTGCCGGGACTCATCCTCTTTGCCATGCTGTTCTCTCAGCACCCTACCGTGCAGGTGAACTTCCAGATGCTGATATTGAACCCATTCAACCTCATCTTTGCATGGAAGACCATCCAGAAGATGCGCCAGGGCAAGCTCTATTGGTATTATGAAGTATGGGGAATCTGCCTTGTCGTGTCACTTTTCATGCAGATATGGCAGACCTACGCAGAGGGCATGGTAACTTTGGCACTCTCTTTGCTCGTAAGATACGCATTCAAGTCAACCATGCTGGACTTAAGTGCCAATAACTTGAAGATACAGCATCGTATCATCACGAAATTCAGAAAGAAGAAAAAGAATCAAGAATAAGATTAATAAATAAAGAATAAGATAATGTTAGTAAACAGATATATCACAGCCCTTTTGGTTGTCCTGGCGGCAACCGGCATGGAGGCGCAGACTTATCAGCAGGCGCTGAAGTTTGCGCTCACGGATATATCCTACGATGAATTCATCCAGCAACCGGAGGCGAAGGCATTGGAGGAGGACATCCTCTATGTCCTGAAGGTAATCAAGCAAGCCGCCGAGGATGAAAGCATCGCAGAACGCTACCATTATCTCCAGTCGGCTACCCTTCCAGCCATCCAGACTGACATTCTGACAGAATCACATTCACATATTTGTTTTTACCCCGTAGTGGCGCATAAGTACAAGGCGCCATACGGGAGCATTGTTATTCGAGGTCCTAATAGCTAACAAATGCGCCTTTTGCCAGCAGAACCCAAAAGAAAATGCGGCAGGAAAAGGCATTTATTGGCAAAACATTGCAGATTTACAGATATTTTTTGTATTTTTGCAAAATATTTAAGATTAGACAACATTACATCGAATAACAATAAAAAATAAATATAACAATGAACTTCAACAAAATTCTTCAGTCATTGTTTGGCAACAAGTCAACTCGCGATATGAAGTTGATCCAGCCAATCGTAGAGAAAGTCAAGGCAGAATATCCTAAGATGAATGCCTTGAGCAATGACGAACTCCGTGCAAAAACAAAGGAAATCCAGAAGTACGTACAAGAGTACGCTAAAGAGGAAAAGGCTAAGATTGCCGAGCTCAAGGCTAAGATCGAGGACACTCCTATCGATGAGCGTGAAGCTATCTTCAACCAAATCGATAAGTTGGAGCAGGTAGCTCTCGACAAGTATGAGGTTGCCCTCAACGAGGTATTGCCTCAGGTTTTCGCTATCGTTAAGGACACTGCCCGCCGTTTCGCTGAGAACGAGGAGACTGTAGTTACTGCTACAGACTTCGACCGCGAGTTGGCTTCTGATCCAAAGAACGACTTCGTAACCATCGATGGCGACAAGGCTATCTATCACAACCACTGGACAGCCGGTGGCAACGATATGAAGTGGGAAATGATCCACTACGACGTTCAGCTCTTCGGTGGTGTCGTTCTGCATCAGGGTAAGATTGCCGAGATGGCTACCGGTGAGGGTAAGACCCTCGTAGGTACAACTCCTATCTTCCTGAACGCCCTCACAGGCAATGGTGTTCACGTCGTAACCGTGAACGACTATCTGGCAAAGCGTGACTCAGAGTGGATGGGTCCTCTCTATATGTTCCACGGCCTCTCAGTAGATTGCATCGACAAGCATCGTCCTAACTCTGATGCACGTCGCAAGGCATACATGGCAGATATCACCTTCGGTACCAACAACGAGTTCGGTTTCGACTACTTGCGTGATAACATGGCTACCAACCCTAGCGACCTGGTACAGCGCCAGCACAACTACGCCATCGTCGATGAGGTTGACTCCGTATTGATTGATGATGCCCGTACACCATTGATTATCTCTGGTCCTATTCCAAAGGGCGACGACCAGATGTTCGAGCAGTACCAGCCATTGGTAGAGAAGCTCTACGAGGTACAGCGCAAGCAGGCCACCGAGTTGCTCGCCGAGGCTAAGCAGAAGATTACTGAGGGTACAAAGAACAAGAACCAGCAGATGCTTGAGGAAGGTTTCCTCTCTCTCTACCGTTCATACAAGGCATTGCCTAAGAACAAGCCATTGATCAAGTACCTCTCTGAGGAAGGTATCAAGGCTGGTCTCTTGAAGACTGAGGAATTCTACATGGCTAACAACAACCGTGAGATGCCTAAGGCTGTGGAGCCTTTGTACTTCGTAGTAGACGAGAAATTGAATTCTGCCGACCTCACCGACAAGGGTACAGACTGGTTGGCTAAGCAGGTAAACGACAGGGAACTCTTCGTATTGCCTGATATCACCACAGAGATGAGTGAGCTGGAAGCTCGCACAGACCTCTCTGACCAGGAGCGTCTCGACAAAAAGGACGAGATGTTGGCTCACTATGGTGTACAGAGCGAGCGTGTTCACACCTTGCAGCAGCTCTTGAAGGCTTACACCATGTTTAATAAGGACGACGAGTATGTTGTCATGGACGGTCAGGTTAAGATCGTGGATGAGCAGACGGGTCGTATCATGGAGGGTCGCCGCTGGAGCGATGGCTTGCACCAGGCTGTTGAGGCTAAGGAGCATGTAAAGGTGGAGGCTGCTACCCAGACCTTTGCTACCATCACACTGCAGAACTACTTCCGTATGTATCACAAGCTCGCCGGTATGACCGGTACGGCTAGCACAGAGGCAGGTGAGTTCTGGGACATCTACAAACTGGATGTAGTGGAGATTCCTACCAACCGTCCTATCCTGCGTAAGGACTTGGATGACCGTGTATATAAGACAGCCCGCGAGAAGTATCGTGCTGTTATCGACGAAATCGAGGAGACACGTAATGCAGGCCGCCCAGTATTGGTAGGTACCACATCTGTGGAGATTTCAGAGTTGTTGAGCAAGATGCTGAAGATGCGCAACATTCCTCATAATGTATTGAACGCCAAGTTGCACCAGCAGGAGGCTCAGATTGTAGCCGAGGCAGGTCGCTCAGTAAATGGCAAGGGTGCCGTAACCATCGCTACCAACATGGCAGGTCGTGGTACCGATATCAAGCTGACTCCTGAGGTAAAGGCAGCAGGTGGTCTCGCCATCATCGGTACAGAGCGTCATGAGAGCCGTCGTGTTGACCGTCAGCTCCGTGGTCGTGCCGGTCGTCAGGGTGACCCAGGTTCTTCAGTATTCTACGTATCATTGGAGGATAAGCTGATGCGTCTGTTCGCTTCAGAGCGTATCGCCAAGGTGATGGACCGTCTCGGTTTCGAGGATGGTGAGCGTATCGAGAGCCCAATGATCTCTAAGAGTATCGAGCGTGCTCAGCGCAAGGTAGAGGAGAATAACTTCGGTATCCGTAAGCATCTCTTGGAGTATGATGACGTGATGAACCGTCAGCGTACCGTTATCTACGAGAAGCGTCGCCACGCCCTGATGGGTGAGCGTATCGGCATGGATATCGCCAACATCATCTGGGACCGCGTGTTGAACATCGTCAACAACAACGACTTCGATGGTGCCAAGGAAGAGTTCCTGAAGGTTCTCGCCATGGAGATTCCATTCAGCGAGGGTGAGTATGAGAATGGCAGACGCGACGAGTTGGCAGAGCGTGCCTTCCAGGAGGCGATGGCAGCCTTCAAGCGCAAGACCGACCGCATCCAGGCCACAGCAATGCCTATTATCAAGCAGGTATATGAGAACCAGGGTGCTATGTACGAGCGCATCATGGTGCCTATCACCGATGGCAAGCGCATGTACAACATTGCATGCAACCTGAAGGAGGCTTACGATAGCGAGGCTAAGAGCGTAGTGAAGGAATTCGAGAAGAACGTTGTTCTCCAGATGATCGATGACGACTGGAAGGAGAACCTCCGCAAGCTCGACGAACTTCGTCACTCTGTACAGAACGCCAGCTACGAGCAGAAGGATCCATTGTTGATCTTCAAGCTGGAGAGTGCCAAGATCTGGGACGGTATGATCAACGACATGTACGACCGTATCGCCAGCATCCTGATGCGTGGTCAGATTCCAGTAATGGAGCAGGAGCAGCCTGTACAGGAGGCAGCACCAGAGCAGCACACCCAGCAGAACTACGTAGAGAGCAAGGTTGACATTGATGCCGAGCGTGCAGCTCAGGAGGCAGCAGCCAACCAGGATACCCGCGAGAACGCTGAGGTGAACCGCACTCCATACCGTGCCGAGCGCATGCCTCGTCCTAACGATCCATGTCCATGCGGCAGCGGCAAGAAGTTCAAGAACTGCCACGGCAGAAACTTGCAGGCATAAAAGATGACTCACAATAAATAATGATAAGAATACCTAGATTTGATGATACTCTCATCATTTCTAGGTATTTTTTTTATAAATAACATCATTGCTACCGAGTTGCAAAAAAATATTCGTAATTTTGCAGTTGAAAAGATCAAGAAAGATCTAGAAAGAAAGATTAAGAAAGATCAAGAAGGAAAGATTAAGAAAGATAAAAAGATAAAGAGGAAAGATATATGAAATTATCAGAACTTAAAACAGGTGAAAGTGGAGTCATCGTCAAGGTATCCGGTCATGGTGGATTCCGCAAGAGAGTCATCGAGATGGGATTCATCAAGGGCAAGAAGGTAGATGTGCTCCTGAACGCCCCACTCCAGGACCCAGTGAAATACAAGATTATGGGTTACGAGGTGTCACTCCGACACAGCGAAGCTGACCATATCGAGGTGGTTTCCATCGAGGAAGCCAAGCATGATGCAAAACTCTGCAAGGCAGAAGAAGAAGACCGCCAGCAGGTAATTGACTCTAAAGTAGTAGATTCCAACGATAGCGACGAGCAGGCACTCGGCGACAAGATGCTCGTGGCTGAAAGAAAAGACTCTGCCAGCAACGAAGCCTTGGCAGAACAGGAAGCAGAAAGACTCCACCGCGTCATCAACGTGGCACTGGTGGGAAATCCAAACTGCGGAAAGACTTCATTGTTCAACTTCGCATCGGGTGCTCACGAACGTGTGGGCAACTACAGCGGCGTAACTGTGGATGCCAAGGTGGGCGAAGCCGAATACAACGGCTATCACTTCAACCTGGTAGATTTGCCGGGCACCTATTCCCTTTCTGCCTACTCTCCGGAAGAGCTTTATGTGCGCAAGCAGCTCATCGAGCATACGCCGGATATCGTCATCAACGTCATCGACACCAGCAACCTGGAGCGCAACCTCTATCTCACCACCCAGTTGATAGACATGCACATCCGCATGGTCTGTGCCCTCAACATGTTTGATGAAACCGAAAAACGTGGCGATAACATCGACTACGACAAACTGGGCGAACTCTTCGGTATCTCGATGATTCCTACCGTCTTCACCAATGGTCGAGGCGTGGATAAGCTCTTCGAGACCATCATCGAACTCTACGAAGGCAAGGAAGATTCCAGCGCTCACTATCGCCATATCCACATCAACCACGGACATGAAATAGAGCACGGCATCGAACATATCCAGAAATATCTGAAGGCAGATGATTCCATCCGCCAGCGCTACTCCACCCGTTACCTCTCCATCAAGTTGTTGGAGAATGATAAGCACGCCGAGGAATACGTTAGTCATCTGAAATCGGCCAAGGAAATCTTCGCAGCCCGTGACGAGGCTGCCAAGCGTGTGAAGGAAGAGACCCTGGAGGATAGCGAAACCGCCATCATGGATGCCAAATACGGTTTCATTCATGGTGCATTGCAGGAAGCAGGCTATGAACCGGGCAAGGCAAAGGATACCTATCAGGTAACCCACCTCATCGACAGCATCCTGACCAATAAATATGTAGGTTTCCCTATCTTCGTCCTCCTGCTGTTCATCATGTTCTCAGCCACCTTCGTTCTGGGCGAGATTCCTAAGGGATGGATTGAGGACGGCGTGGCATGGCTGGGCGAGTTCATCAGCAATACAATGCCGGATGGACCAGTGAAGGATATGCTGGTAGATGGTGTGATTGGTGGAGTAGGTGCGGTCATCGTATTCCTGCCACAGATTCTGATTCTGTATTTCTTCATCTCTTATATGGAGGATTCGGGATATATGGCTCGTGCCGCCTTCATCATGGATAAGCTGATGCACAAGATGGGCCTGCATGGCAAGTCATTCATCCCGCTGATTATGGGATTCGGATGTAACGTACCTGCAGTGATGGCAACGAGAACCATCGAGAGTCACCGTTCCCGTCTGATAACGATGTTGATATTGCCATTGATGAGCTGTTCGGCTCGTCTGCCAATCTACATCATGGTCATCGGAACGTTCTTTGCCATCCAATACCGTTCGCTCATCATGGTATCGCTCTATCTCATCGGCATCTTCCTTGCCGTGATATTGAGCCGCATCTTTGCCAGTTTCGTGGTGAAGGGCGAAGATACCCCATTCGTGATGGAGCTGCCTCCTTACCGCTTCCCTACCTGGAAGGCGATAGGCCGCCATACCTGGGAAAAGGGTAAGCAGTATCTGAAGAAGATGGGTGGCATCATCCTCGTGGCAAGTATCATCGTCTGGGCTTTGGGCTACTTCCCTCACAATGAGGAACTTGACAACCAAGCTCAGCAGGAGCAAAGCTATATCGGCAGAATAGGTAAGACCATCGAGCCTATCTTTACCCCACAGGGATTCGACTGGAAACTGGATGTGGGTCTGGTATCCGGTG
>USJX01000008.1 GCA_900555035.1 uncultured Prevotella sp. | reverse complement strand
TTATCCTCGACTTCGATGAGGAGAAGAAGCGTATCGCTCTCGGTTTGAAGCAGCTTACTCCACATCCATGGGATGCACTTGATGCTAACCTCAAGGTTGGTGATCACGTGAAGGGTAAGGTAGTGGTTATGGCTGACTACGGTGCATTCGTTGAGATTGCTCCAGGTGTAGAGGGCTTGATCCACGTATCTGAGATGTCTTGGAGCCAGCACCTCCGTTCAGCTAACGACTTCATGAAGGTTGGCGACGAGGTAGAGGCTGTTATCTTGACTCTCGACCGTGCTGAGCGCAAGATGAGCCTTGGTATCAAGCAGCTCAAGGAAGATCCATGGGAGACAATCGATGAGAAGTTCCCTATCGGCAGCAAGCACGTTGCTACTGTTCGCAACTTCACTAACTTCGGTATCTTCGTAGAGCTTTCTGAGGGTGTTGATGGCTTGATCCATATCTCTGACCTCTCTTGGACTAAGAAGGTTAAGCACCCATCTGAGTTCACACAGGTAGGCGCTAAAATTGATGTTGTTGTTCTCGAGATCGACAAGGAGAACCGCCGCTTGAGCCTCGGCCACAAGCAGTTGGAGAAGAACCCATGGGATGAGTATGAGAACATCTACACTCCAGGTTCAATCCACCAGGGTACTATCATCGAGATGATGGACAAGGGCGCTGTAGTTGCTCTCGCTGAGGGCGGCGAAGGCTTCGCTACTCCAAAGCACCTCACTAAGGAGGATGGCTCAATGGCTAAGAAGGGCGAGACTCTCGACTTCAAGGTTATCGAGTTCGTTAAGGAGACAAAGCGTATCATCCTCTCTCACTCTCGTACATTCGAGGAGGGCAAGGACGAGCCAATCGCTAAGCCAAATACACGCAACAAGCACAATGGTGGCCGCAAGAACAATGATACTCCAGCTATCAACAACGTTGCTGCTGGTACATCACTCGGCGACATCGATGCTCTTGCTAAGTTGAAGGCTCAGATGGAGGGTAAGGCTTAATTCCTCTCTAGGGATATAAGTTTTACTTATCATTTGCAAATATACAAGGACTGATTTCTCTGCAAAGAGGGTCAGTCCTTTTTTTGTGCCGTATTTTTGGTGCCGCATTTTTTCAGGAGCCCAACCCCGCCAGGCGTCCCGGCTTGGAGTGGCAAACGCAAGCCCGCTAGGCGTCCCGGCGGATTTGAAATCCGCCGTAAAAAAAGGTTCGACCTATTAAACCGGGGGATTTGTAATCCCCCAACACTTCAAAAGAACAAACTTGCTTGCTGCGGATTACAAATCCGCAGTTCATCAATAGGTTAGGACATTTTTTAACGGCGGATTGCAAATCCGCCGGAACGCCTAACGGACTGAAAACCCAACGAATGAAACGCCTAACGAAAATAAGCCTTATACCAAATCGAAATAAGCCTTATTCCAAATCGAAGTAAGCCTCATTCCAAGTTGGTTTAAGCCTCATTTAACCTTTACGTAAGGCTCATTTAACCTTTACTTAAGCATCATTCCAGCTTCAAGTAAGCCCCATCTTATCGGTACTTTCCATTCAGCATAAGCACCTTGGTTACCTGCTTGATAAACAATGGTTCTTTTCGCTATCTATATCTTTCCAATGACCGCATAACAGTTTTATACACTGTCTTAGGAGACTGCTTATAATGCATGACAGCTGTAATTATTATAAAATCACCTTTCACTACATAATAAAGCACACTAGGAAAAAGCTGCAAATGCCTAACTATGAATTGAGAATCCGACAAATCCGAATCTAATATACCGCGATTCGGATTTCTCTGTAAGCTACATACATTAGCATCAAACTTTTCTAAGACTTTTTTTGCTGTCATAGAACCATATTCCGCTTCTACAAAGTCCAAAATCTCGTCCATTTGTCTTGAAGCTAGCAATGACCATTCTATTTCCATCCTCTTTCCTCTTTGATGCAATTCATAAAATTAGAATGGGAAATGACATTACCACTTTCATGATCCTTCAATGCCATCTCAACACTAGCTGCCAAGACTTCACGAGGTATCTCATTCACAAAAGCATCAACCTCTTCTGACTCTGAAACAACATAAGGATTTACCTTATTCATCGTTGTATAAAGCAACGTGATAAGGGCACTCTTTTCATCGTCACTCCAATTTTTCACTTCATTCCAAACTGGAGTTGATTCTATATTGCTATAATCTATTAGTCTCATAATCATCACTGTTTAAAAACATTTTGTGCAAAGATACGATGCTTTTTCGTAACCACCAAATTTTTCGTGAAGAAAACAACATAAAACACAGAATTTTCCGATTTCTGGCTGCATTCGTAGAATATCACAAGTAGTTGATTGTTCTGTCAGTGACTAACAGAGAATCCTCAGTGACTAACAGAGATTTCTCAATGACTAACAGAGAATCGCCAGTGACTAACAGAGAATCCCCAACAAGTCATTGGCGAAATTGAGTCAAAACAGAGGTCAAAAACAGAGGCCAAAACGAGGCGAAAATGGTGAAGGCAGGGTGTGATGTGAACCCTACTCCCTAAAAGAACTATATTATTTCATATAAAAACCTATATCTAAAACCCTGATATTCATTTCATTTACCTTTAATAACACGCTGTATATACAAAGTTCGGAAGCATAGGGTTCACATCACAGGCAAAAACGGGGGTACCAGACAATCACCAAAACCGATAAAAAACCTATTTTCACGAAAAAAAACCGGTTTTTCTTGTAGGTTTCACAAAATAATCGTATATTTGCAGCGGTTTTAAAACGAATAGAATCATGACAACATTAGAGTTACAATCAGAATACCAATCACTCGTCAGCAGAATAGCCAACGAGGATTACGAGACGATAAGCAAGGCAGTCAAAGCACTGAAGAAAATATTGTCTCCCAACAAGGCTGTGTCTCCCAACAAGACAAAGACTAAGAAAATAACCAGGGCAGACTTAGTTATAGACCCAAGAATTGCAGCCATGACTAAAGGCATCAACTCACCAGAGTCGTTCGACTACAAAAACGAATAGAATTATGATTTCAGAAAAAGAACTAAATAGCTATCGCTTGACAAGCATGGAAGAGCCAACAGACGAAATGCTGGCCCAGATTATGCATGAGGCAGCCGTCTTGTATCGAAAAGAAAACGAAGACGCAAGCAAAAAAGTAATCGACATGATTAAGGAAGCTTCCAATGAGGCAATAGCCCAATACCAAACCCGATATGGCAGACAAGATGCATAAGACAACGTAGGCACAAGGCATCGCTAACAAGTAAATTCCCCCTTGTTTCCGTTCACAACGAATCAACATGGTGGCAATCAGCACCAAGCATAACGCATTAACCTTATTTAACGTTCAAATATGGCTAGTTTTGGAAAATTTACACTAAATTTGCAGCGTGAATAGCAAGTATGAGTAAAATAGCGTAGCAACCAAATACACTATCAAACGCATAAACTACTGTATATCAAGTCAATAAGCGGATTAAGAACGTATAAAACGACTTATGAAACGACATATAAACATATAAGATAAACATCGGAAATAGTACAATTTAAACTTAGTAGAAAGATATGAAAGTAATCAATTCCAAGCTTGCTGCCATTGGTTTGGCGGCATTCGTTTTCGCATCATGTAGCGACAGCAACAGCGATCCTACTGGTGGCGATGGTGTAAAGCCAGAGGTTAATTCTGTTGAACTTACAGCTTCAACCCCAAGTTCTGTAATCAATTACAAGAACAGCACAGCTATGGCTCGCAAGTTCTTCGCTACAAGAGGAGCTTCAGCTACAAACTTCGTAACTGCAATGCCGGATTTCCCAACAAAGCCAAATGTAATCAAGGAGCTCAATGCTGCTACTGATTTGGTTTTCAATGAGAACAATCCAACAAACACTTACATTATCAAGAACCAGAAGAAGCTTGACTTTACAGACCATAAGATTCAGGGTGTAACCATCTTCGTTAGTGGAGACTGCAAGATGACTTACAATGAGTCTCTCGGTGGTAACACAATCGTATTGGCTAAGGGCGCTACCCTTGAATATACAGGAACTGGCTCTATGATTAAGGCTAACGACAAGGTATATGGCGCAGCCAGCAGTATTATCAAGGCTACCAATAGCAACAACAATATCGTTGTAGAAGGTGAACTCTATGCTGCTTGGGAAGGTCAGGGCGAACAGGATCGTCTTCATGGCGGCTTCGGTGCTGTAGAATCAAAGGTTAACCCTACCCAGAATATCACTTTCAAGAGTGGCGCTAAGGCTTACATCGACGGTTCAATCCGTGCTAAGAACCTTACCATTGAGGATGGCGCTGTAGTTACAGCTACAAGAAACATTCTGAATGCAACAAAGGTTGACCTTGCCGGTGCGTTGAAGGTGGGTGGCTTCTGCAAGTCAGAGAACCTCAATATCACAGGTCTTTTGGATGCATCTAACGCAAATGCAGTAGTTAAGGTTACTAAGCAGCTCAACCTGGAGGATGGTTCTCTCATCAAGGCTAACTACGTAAACGTAACCGACAACACATACGAGGGCACAAAGAATGACAAGGATGTAGTTAAAGTGGGTGATGCCCAGCTTAACTTGAAGAAGGGCGGTCAGATTCAGATTGCAGACCTCGGTGTCATCAACGTGAACAACCTCACTACAGACAACGCTTCTGCTGCTCAGATTCAGTTGCAGGGCAATAATGCCGTAGCCGTCATCAAGGCAGATAACTTCACAAACAATGGTGATGCTACCATCAACGCATTCGCTACTCCTGGTACAAACTCTGTACTCTTGTTGCAGATGAGCAAGTGCTTCATGGGTACTACACAAATGCCTTCTTCTGGCGACCTTGACATCTCAGCATCATACCTCGACTACGACAAGGCAACAAGTGGTCAACTTGTCATTAGAAAGGATGAGTCCAAAGAGCAGTATGGTTATACCTTGAGCGAAGAGGCAAAGAACGCCAAGGCTACTCCTAAGCTCGACCTGGTTGCTTCATTCGGCAACAACAATGGCATGTCTGCATCTTGCATCCAGACCGTTGGCAACTACGTATATGTATCTTACCATACTCATGGCAACGGTCATGAAAATCTGAAGGGAGGCCTTGAGGTTCTCCACATGGCTGACAACAAACTTGTCGGCGACCAGGCAGTTCAAGGAAATACATCGATTGACATCAATCACGTAATGGTTGACAACAACAAGGCATACATCGCTGCTACCGACATCGACAAGGGTGCATTCCTCGGCGTTGTTCCTTTGGAGAACAATGTTTATTCTACAAATATGACCCAGTATGTTCTCGATGCATTGAACAAGAAGAACGGTATCGATGCTAACTGCGTAGTGAAGTATGGCGATAACATCGTTATGTCTTCTACAAGAGGTTACGAGTTCTACGACAGCAACTTCGGTCATACATATTTCCAGACTACAGCAGACGCCAAGGGTCTTGCTTCAGCTAACGGCAACCTCTATAGCTTGTTGGCTACAGGTAAGAACACCACAGGTACTGTAAATGTATTCAATGGCATTGACCTCCGTCAGGATAAGACTACAACATCATTCACAACTGATGGCAACGTAGGTCCTGAGGATGGCAAGAACACTGTTGCTGTTGACGGAACAGACATCTATGTTTGCCAGGGCGAGAGAGGTATTGTTCGCTACAATGCTAAGGGAGAGAAGGTTTGGGCTTACACGGTTCCTACCATCGCAAACCAGAACAGCGATAAATATGGTAGCGTGAAGGGTTACTGCAATGGCGTAGCAATCAGTGGCGACTACGTATATGTAGCAGCAGGCGGTTATGGCGTAGTTGTTCTTAACAAGGCTGATGGTAAGGAGCTTTGCCATCGCACCGCATTCAACGGCTTCCTGGAGAACGGCAAGTGGGCAAACCCTAACTCTGCAAACTATGTAACAATTGGTCAGGACGGCTATATCTACGTAGCTTACGGTAAGAGCCGCGTACAGGTATTCAAGTTGACCCAGACAAAGAAATAAAAGAAATAATCAATTATCAAAAGAATGTTCTCTCACTATTATCCCAATGGGGTTCTAGTGGGAGAACAAACTTATAAACTAGAAAGACCGCTCGAAAAGAAAATATAACGTTAAGGATGTAAACTAACGATTTAACAAGCAACTGATATGAAAACAAGAAATATCAAATTGGCAACATTCGGTTTCGCTGCAATGCTCCTGGCATCTTGTAGCGACTCTAATGATACCCCTACTCCAAACCCTACTCCTGCAGAAACAGGAATCATAGGAAAGGAAGTAACCTCAATTACGGAAGCTCAGCAACTGGCTGCACGTGTCTATAACTTCAAAAGAACAAGTGCAACAAGAGCTGCAGGAGTAACATCTGCCAATTTAAACCAGGCATATACCATGGAGGCAGAACCAACAGGATTGGACTTTGCCAAGATGGAAAAGATGTCCAACCATGAGCCATGGAATTTTCCTGCAAACACAGATATGTATATTGCACCAGGAGAAACCATCGTTTCTGAAAAACAATACCACCTTAATGGAAATACAATATACGTAGCAGGAACTTATGAATACAACCCAGGTTGGACAGAAGGAAACTACACCATCGTAGTATTAAAAGGTGGAACACTGAAATGGACTGGTGGAAACCTTTTTCTTAATCAGAACGGCGGAAAAATCCTCTGCTACGGAAACTTCGAATGCAATGCAGACCTGGATGTTCAAAACAGAGGTATCTTCAAGATTGCAGGCGATTTAAACTTAAAAGGACATTCATTAAGAGTGAACAATGCCAGTGTTTATATCGGAGGCAAGCTCATTTGCAACAACTTCGAGAACCAGGCTAACGCTTTTACAAATATACAAGGAAGCATCGAGGGCGTAGAAGACAAAACTATCCAAGTAGATGGTGTCGTGAACGTTGATGGCGACTTCAAGACAAAAGACCTGTACCTGATAGGAAATGGTCAACTCTTCTGCTGCTCTCTGAAACTGACAGGCGAATTCAAGTCTATGGGCGGTGATGGCGCAAAGAGTGCCTTGCATACTAGCTACCTGAAGGCAAAGAATCTTTTGCTTGCTTCCAGCAACAACATCTATCTGGTGAACAACAGCAGCATAGAAGTAGAAGGAACCCTTCAGTGCAACAAGAATGCCAGTGCCATGATTTTCCTGCAGGGCGCCAACTCTAAAGCTTATATCAAGGCAAATGTCATCAAATATAATGGTAGCGGAAGCCCTGCCTCACTGATGGACTGCTATATGTTCAACGCTCAGGATAAAGGTGGCGAATTCTACATAGATGCAGATCATTTCGACAACAGTGCTTCTAATGGTGGTAACCTCGCATTCAGCGACATCCAGTTCCTGGGATCTGGTAAAGCTCACAACTTCAGAAACAACAGTGCACCTATTACCCTGGAAAAGGCTGAATGTGGCTACACGCTGAACCCAGACGTTCCAACTCCACCACATATTGACGAGGTGGGTGAAGTCCTCTACGACCATACACATACTGACATCACAGCTACCTGTATCCAGCCATACAACGGAAAACTCTATATGTCATACCACACTCGTGGAAACGGACATGGCGGATGTATCGAGGTCTTCGAGACAGACAACCAGAAGCAGACCCAACTCTTGCAGTTCTTGCAGGATACTGATAAATCGTTGGATTTCAACCATCTGATGGTAGATGGTAAATCATCTACTCCAAACCTGTATGTGGTAGGTAACTACGCTTATACAGACAAGGAGACCGGCAAGCAGAATGATGCAGGTGCCATGATGGCAAGAATCGACCTCAAGAGCGACGGTCTGATGAACACAGAGATTAAGAATATCGCTGATGCAGCCATCAATCCGCTGATCATCGTTCCTCTGGAGAACAACCAGCGCAACAATGAGGATGAGAATGCAATCGTTCGCGACGGTGACAAACTGCTCGTAACAAGTACCAGAGGTTATGAGGTTTACGACCCTAACACCCTGAAACTACTGAGCAGCAAGAAGACTCCGGGTAAGGCGAAGCACATCGCACTGAACAATGGCGAGATTGCTACCCTATATTATAATAAACGAGTATCAAGCACAGAAACTCCTGTGGCCGGAATACTGGAGATTTTCAACGCTGGTGCAGACATTGCAACTGCAAAGCCTGAGAAATCAATCGCCGTTTCAGAAATTGCACCTAACAATGGTAAGAACACCATAGCCATCGACGGAGACAACGTCTATGTATGCCGAAGCGCAAATGGTCTTACCTGTTACGACAAGAATACCGGTGCAGAGAAGTGGACATGGCAAGCTCCGCTTACTGCATCCACATTCAAGCCTCAGGGCTATGCCAACGGTGTGACATTCGACGACAAGTATGTCTATCTGGCTTGCGGTGGTTACGGTCTTGTGGTTCTCGACAAGAACAAGATGGTGGATGGCAAACCTGCAGTTTACGCCAAGACCCGAGTTACCGGTATAGTCAACGAACAGGGAAGAGTGGTTTGGAACTCTGCCAACTACGTAACACTCTATAACGGTTTGATCTACGTAGCCTACGGTAAGAGCCGCCTGAAGGTTTACCAGTTGGTTGATGGTGCCACATCTGGTTCAGACACCGACTACGGTACCAAATAGTAAAACATCACATTACTAGAAATACTAGAAATAGAATTCAAAAGACACTAGATGAATGCAGCTGCAACAGCTTGCAGCTGCATTCATAGTGTTTAAATCAAAAAGCAATGAAGCAAAACTTGATCATATATACGATGGCTGCCCTACTGATGTCTATCGGAGGACAAAGTGCTATGGCTCAGGCTCAAAAACAGCAAAAGCTGAAGAAAAAGAGCTTTAGCCCTAAAATGCTCGTATATGAAAATCTGAAAAACAACAACGTGCTCAGACACTTCAAACAACGCTTCGCACAACTCGACACCCTACTCAATAACCCAATCTGGGTAAAATCTCCGGTCATTGACCTGGGACTCAACAAACAACATACAGCGGATATCAGAAAAACGGATTCCCTGTACTGGGCGAAGACGGCACACGAACAGCTCGCCATCAACCGCCACAACGGACTGGAAGTAACCGGACAGGTTTATGCCCGGCCAGACTCCTACTTTGATTCAGAAAACGACGACGCCGAACAGGTATCAAAATATAAGGCTAAGGTTCAAGCCGAACTGGGATGGAACATCATCAACAGCAAGTTCTACCAGGGAAAAGAAAAAAGAAACAAGGTGGCTCTAGCCAACGAACTCTCAAGACTGCAAGGCAAGAAGAGACAGACGGCTGACATCTACGAAAAAGCTGCCGATGAACTCACCGAACAGTATAACTTCTACATCGGTACGGTGATAGCCCACCGGCTGGACAACCTCGACATCATGAACGAGGCATACCAATATATGCTGGAGAAAGACCGTATCAGCAACGACAAGATGCTGAAGGTGATGAATGAAAAACTATCGGCAGAATATGATATCTCTATCCTCTGCTCCGACCGCGACATCACCAACAAGCCTATCTACAGAATAAAGCCATCGAAAGTGCTCGTAGATACGGCGGCCCTCTGGCAGCACATAGACGAGGAAAGCATCGATGCACGAATCGTAATGGTAAAGGAACAGATAGCCGACAACGACAGCAAACTCTCGAACTATCTGGGAACAACAAGAATCACACCCTTCGCCAGATGGTCAAGTTACTGGCAAAGCAACAACCGGATAAGCAACAACGGCGATGTGGGCGTAAGATTCACCTTCCCTATCTATAACGAGAATCCCCGAAAGCGCAAGGCTCTGGAAACGGAAAAGGAAATCATCAGAAGCAGCCGGAACACCGACGTGAAGGAAATCAAGCAGTCGGTGGGCATCCTGCTCAAGAGGATAGAAAACCTGAACCAGGCCATCGCCACCGAGGCTTACCACATAGAGCAGACCAGCAAATACATCGACATGCGCCGATTTGCCTACAAGCACCAGAAGCAGGGGTACAACTACCTGATGCGAATGGATGAATATACGGGACTCCTGGAAAGCATGGAGAGAATGTATAAGCTGATGTTAAACCGCGGACTCGCCATCATCAACATAGAGAAGGCAGTAAGCATCTACAACAACAATATATTCAAGGAAATAGAACTATGAATGAGTTTCAATATAATAACACGCCACAAGAACAGGCGATGGCCGACTTGCTGAAGTCGCAGAGCCACCGACTGGCCAGGCAGCAGATTATCTTTGCGCTGATCTTCCTGCTGGTCATCGTTCTGGCGGCATATTATATCATCACCCGAATGATATGGGTTATCTACGACGGGTATATCACCCTCGACGAAAGCCCTATCTCAGCCGTGGATGACATCTATATATTGAAGGTGAACAAGGAAATAGGAGAGGTGGTACACAAGGGAGACACACTCTACTCCTATGTGCTGCTGGGAAACATCATAAACCAGTATGATCCCAACATCCTGCCTTCTGCCGTGAAGGAAACACACGACATGGAGGTGCAGGCGCAGCTGGCTAGAGAAGAGATTCCCGTGCTCAGAACCCGACTCGCCGAACTGAGAAAGCAGAAGGCCTCTGAAACATCAGACATCTACTACGGACTGACCGACAACAGCAAGCGAAACGCCCTGGATGCGGAGATAGCCGAAGTAGAAGAAGAGCTGAGAAAACAGGCCAACAAGGTGGGAATCTACGCCAGAGCCAAGAACACCACCTATAACTTCATGGCAAAGAGAGGTGCCAACATGCAGAATGCATCCATGCCCTACTCAAGAAGAAGCATCTACAACGAGGGGCTGATTCATTACTGCTGCGCGCCAGCCGACGCCTACATCACCAAGATTAACGTGAGCAACAAGACGCTGGTGTTCAAGAGCGATGAGGTGATGACCATTCAGCACACCGACTATGCGGCATGCCATCTGGGTGTAATTACCTACGTGCCCAACTCGAAGGTGAAGTACATGGAGTGTCCTGACGATGCAGACATCATCATCAACAACGACCTGGAACTGAAGGCGAAGCTGCAGATGGTGGGTCTGAGAGTGGAGGAAATCCCCAAGCACCTGCAGAGCAACTTCTCGCACGATGCCAACGCCGTGGTAGCCATGTTCACCTTCCGCCCCAACCAGCGAGTTCCGGCATGGGTAATGAGCAACCGACTGCCTGTGAGAGTGAGAATCAACAAGTTGAGTGCCATGCTCGACCCAAGACCGCTGCCGATGTACACCATCCCAGTGGATAGAAACCAGAACGTAGTGAGAAGCTCGAAGCTGATTTCTACAGATAAAGACAAAGATAAAGACAAAGAGAAGAAATGATTGGACTCAGAAGAAACAAGCGTGGAGACATGGTGCTGACCATCGACAGCTTCGTTGATGTTGACTCAACACCAGATATCCAGTCCGACTACTTCGATTGCATATATATCAATACGAATAGTGAGCGTGCATTCCATGCAATCATGTTTGGAGCCAGCCCTATCCTATCGTATAAATGCAGCTACAAACCGATATTCGCCCACACGGCCTTATCGGGAAAGGAACAGATGATTGACTACATCGTGGATGCTTACGTGAGCGACATGAGCAATGAGAAGGTGTATGAGATTATCGACAAGATAAAGAAGGCCAAGCAGAAATACGGCATCAAGCAGGAGGTGGCACGACCTACGCATCCTAACGAGTTGTTTGCCAACATTCTGAAATACATGCTAGCCAGAGACCAGCGAATGCTGGGGCACCGACTGATGGAGAAATCGTCGTTGGGATACATCAACCCTATCTTCGAGCACTATCACAGCATGAGCCTCTTTCATCTTGCAGAAATGTTCACCTTCAAGGACAGTATGGTGGAATGCGGCGCACTGCGCAAGAGTCACTACCTCATCAAGGAGCACCTCTGCCCTAAGTGCAACCACAGCCATCTGCTCTACACGGAGTGCTGCCCCAACTGCGGTAGTTCTAACCTGAAGATTCAGAACATCATCCACCACTTCTCCTGCGCCAACGTGGCTCCGGAAAGTGCCTATAATGTGGGTGGCATGCTCATCTGCCCGAAGTGTCACAAGAAGCTGCGCCACATTGGTGTGGATTACGACCGTCCGGCGGTGATCTACTCTTGCAACGACTGCGAGAACTCGTTCACCACCCCAGTGACCAAGGCCACCTGCTGCTACTGCCAGAGTACCTATCCGGTGAATGCACTGGTGCCACGAGATGTGGTTGACTATGAGATTACAGAAGAAGGTATCCGTATGCTGACCAAGACGGGACTGATGTTCAGCAACATGTCGAATACATACGATAACTATATGGAATACAGTCTGCTGATAGGCCGTCTGCGCCGCCAGCTGCTGGAGACTTACCGCAAGGACGAGCTCACGGCGATAGTGGGCAAGCTCTGGATTCTGGACAAGAACCAGGAGACGGTGAGAATCAAGGAATCGATTCAGGCACAGTTCTGCCGACTCTTCAACAGTCACAAGGTATCGTACAACAACAACATCTTCTACGTTACCTACATGGCATTCGAAGATGTGGGCGTAGAGAATGCGCAGAGCCAACTGAGCCGGGAAATGTCGAGAGCCATCCGCAAGGTATCAACACAGATAGAGCCAGACCAGATAATTTGCTGCGTGCTCGATACGAAGAGGGCGATGACCAGTGGTCAATATGAAGAGTTCTTCGACCGCATGAACTTCATAGAGCTGACACCGGATGACTACTGCGGCTACTCGGAATCACCGGTTTCTGAGGAAGAGGAGATCAAGCCACAGGAAACCCTTGACCTGACTCCGAAGGATGACGACAAGATAATGAAGCGAGTGAAGCTCTACAAGCAACTCGTGGCCATCCTCGTGCTCATCGCCGGCGTACTGATACTGCTGGCTATCCTGACACTGACACTGCTCAGATAGCAGAAAAGAATCAGATTACAGAAAAGCTTCAGATTGCAGAAGTATCAGATTATAACAGAAGAAAAAGGAAAGGAACAACAGGTATGTTTAACATAGCAGAAACATTAAACCACTTCTGGGATTGGATTTCGACACTCTCGCTGGCAAGCATCGTGAACACCTACTGGTTCCTGTTCTACATCGAGATGCCGAGATATTACATCTTGGAGTATCTGGTCATCTTCTGGCGACTGATGGACAGAAATAAAAGAGAAAAGGAAAGTGAGATTGCCAAGTTCTATCTGCATCGCGAGAACCCGCTCATCAGCATTCTGGTGCCGGGAAAGAACGAAGGCAAGAATATCTATAAGATGGTGAAGTCGCTGAACGAGCAAACCTACCGGAACTACGAAATCATCGTGGTGGATGACGGTAGCGACGACGACACCAAACTGATATGTACCGACCTCTACCGTGCGGGACTCATCACGCACTATCTGAGATTGGAAACCCGAGGCGGAAAGGCTGCCGCCAGTAACTACGGCGCCTACATGGCAAAGGGAAAATACATCGTAAGCCTCGATGCCGACTCCTCGCTCGACCGTGATGCACTGGAAAAGGTGCTCATCCCCTTCTATCTGGATGGTGAGGTGAAAGCCGTGGGCGGCTGCATTGAGGTGAGAAACTACAAGGCAAGCATCTGCTCGTCGCTGCAGGCTTTTGAATACCTGAAGCGAATACAAGTGGGCCGTATCGTGACCAGCGAACTGGGCATCTACCACATCATCTCGGGAGCCTTCGGAGCCTTTGAGACGAAGACGATCAAGGAGGTGGGATACTGGGACATAGGACCGGGACTCGACGGCGACCTGACGCAGAAAATCAGAAAGGCGGGCTACAAGGTAAAGTTCGTGGATGATGCCATCTGCATGACCAATGTGCCTACCAAATGGTACAAGCTGTATCACCAGAGAGTAAGATGGTCGCGCTCGCTCGTAAGATTCCGCCTGCGCAAGCACCTCGACATCCTGCTGCCTACCAAGAACTGGAGCATCCTTAACTGGATATCCAACATGGAGAGTGTGGTGTACGACTGCTTCCTGAACTTCCTGTGGCTGTGGTACATCATCAACCTGGCGATTACCTTCAACACGCACATCGTGGAGGTGCTGGCACTGGGCTACTTTATCAGAGTATGCTTCTCGCAGTTGGCCTTCATCCTGGTGTTGCTCGTAACCGAAAGAAAGAAGACGGCATGGTTCCTCTACAGGTTCACCCCGCTGATGTCGCCTTACACAGGTTACTTCCTGCGCATCGCCCGACTCTCGGCGCACCTGCAGGAGATATTCTTCAGAACATCCTATAAGGATACTTGGAATCCGGAGAAAACTTCACGCTATGCTCAGCTGGAGGGTATCTAAGGAAGTTATTCCGGACAACAAGAAAACAAAAGTGAAAATAGAAATAAAACAATTAATAAAACGAGATTATATGATAGACAAGTCTTTTGAGTTTAAGATAGGAGTGATAGGCCTGGGTTATGTGGGTACCCCCCTTGCCTGCTTATTCTCAAAGAAATACGAGACATGGGGTTACGACATCAATGCCGCCAAGGTGAACAAACTCGCCAGCGGACAGATGTCTGACAACAAGCAACTATCTAAGGCCTTGGCACACGGGCTGAAGTTGACTAGCAATATAGACAACCTGAAAAAATGCAATGTTTATATCATTGCGGTGCCTACACCAGTCAACAAGTCGAACAAGCCAGACATCAGTTGCGTAAGAAACGCCACCCGCACCGTGGGCAGCATCCTGAAGGAAGGAGATATCGTGGTTTACGAATCCACCGTATATCCCGGACTCACAGAAGAGGTATGCGCACCGCTGCTTGAAGCAACCTCAGGTCTAAAACTTAACCAGAATTTCTTCGTTGGTTTCTCACCAGAGCGCATCAATCCGGGCGACCAGGTTCACACCATCGAGAACATCGTGAAGGTAACGAGCGGTTCTACCCCAGAGGCAGCAGAGATTATCGACAGTCTCTATGCTTCAGTGCTTACCCATGGCACCCACAAGGCGCAAAGCATCAAGGTGGCAGAGGCCTGCAAGCTGATGGAAAACTGCCAGCGCGACGTGCAGATAGCCTTCTTCAACGAGATGGAGAAGATATTCGACAAGATGGGCATCAACATTGAGGATGTAACTGCTGCCGCAAAGACCAAGTGGAACTTCGTTCCTGCCACACCAGGACTGGTGGGCGGCCATTGCATAGCCGTGGATCCCTACTACCTCATCAACAAGGCACAGGAGGTGGACGTGGTACCATCGCTGCTCTCTACAGCCCGCGAGGTGAACGAGCAGATGGCAGTATGGATGGCCGGCAAGATTAAGAGTGCCTGCGAAATCAGGAAGTTCGTGGCACCGGAAACCAAGGTGCTGATTCTCGGCTTTTCGTTTAAGCCCGACAGCGACGACATCCGCAACACCAAGGTGGAAGATCTCTACACTAACCTGGTGGGAGCCGGCTACAAGACTACCCTCTATGACCCACTGGTAGATAAAGACGAAGTTTTTAATGAATATGGTATTAAAGTGACCAACGACGATGCGGTGCTCAAGGAAAAGTACCAGATCGTGGTAATTGGTACAAATCATAAGATATTTAACAACATAGACATGAATAAGATTCTCACTGAAAAGGGTTTCATTTGCGACATCTATGGAATTCACAAAGCGAGAACGTAAAAGTGTCCTAACTAACGGGGAAAAAAGTATGAGTAAGTGCAAAGTGTTAATAGTAGATGATATTGCTGAAAACATAGCACAGGTGGTAGATATGCTTAGCAATCTAGACATCGAAATCAAGAAGGCCTATGGTGGCAAGGAAGCCATCGAACTGGTAGAGACCTACAAGCCTAACATCGTCTTGCTAGACTTGATGATGCCAGAAGTGAACGGCTGGGATGTAATCCAGCACATAAGAGCAAAGTATGACAAGAACGAGATGATCATCATCATTACCTCGTTGCTCAACAACAAGGACAATATTGATGAGTGTTACGAAATGGGTGTGAATGATTATGTGACCAAACCTATCATTCCGGCACGAATCAGAAGTTCTGTAGAAAGTCACATGAAAAATATCAGAAATGAAGAGAATGAGCCTAGAGCCGAGCATCATCAGCTGAAGAAGGCGCAGCCTGCATCGTTAATTGAAATGGATCCAGCCAAATATATTGGCTGAATCCACCCAATTAAGCAGGAAAGGATGTGAGCACTTGAAAAGTGCTACAACCTGGTTATATACGACTGAAGCTTCTACTCTTGGAGTATCTGCTTCTGAAGTATCTACTTTTGAAGTATGGCATTAGCATGAGCCACCTGCTCATTACTAGGAGACTCGATCCCTTGCAAAGGGTAAGGGATGCCGAGTTTCTCATACTTATATACACCCAGTGTATGATAAGGCAGGATATCTATGCGCTCGATGTTGGTGAGCGTATCCAGGAAACTGCGCAGCTGCTGCAGATATTCATCCTTATCGGTTATACCGGGAACCAAAACATGTCGAATCCATACGGGCTTGTGTATCTCGCTGAGATAGCGGGCACAATCGAGTATGTTCTTATTGCTATGAAGCGTCAGCTTGCGATGCTCTTCATCATTGATATGCTTGATATCAAGAAGAACGGTATCGGTGACGGCCATCAGACGCTCGAATTTCTTGAAGAATTCCCCTTCTTTCCTAAACGGCTGAGCCGAGGTATCAAGACAGGTGTTGATGCCGCGCTGATGCGCCTTCTCAAACAGTTCTATGAGAAAATCTATCTGCATCAGGGCTTCTCCGCCGCTCACGGTGATGCCGCCCTTGTCGCCCCAATAGCTCTTGAATCGCTCTGCCTTATCCAGCAGGTCATCGGCACTCCACTCTTCTCCTACCCCTGTCTTCCAGGAATCCGGATTGTGGCAGAACTGGCAGCGCATGGGACAACCTTGCAGAAAGATCAGAAAACGGATGCCTGGTCCATCTACTGAACCAAAGCTCTCTATGCTGTGTACAAATCCTTTCATGCAGTTTTCTTCTCTTGGTAATTATCCCAAAGAATAAAAGCAAGCCCAGGAACGACTATAAGAGCAGTGACGACACCCAAAAAATCAACTAAATCCATAATTATTTCTTTTTATTTTTAGACTTTATTACAAAATACATTCCTAATGCAACTATCAAGACCATAAAGAAAACGCCCCAAGCATACAACCTAGTTCTATCTATATTATCTTGCATAATTCCTGCAAAAATGACACCACCAAGAATGAGCTTGACAACATCAAAACAGAATTTGTAACCCTCTTCATAAAGGGCTTTCTTTTGTTCATTATTTAGTTTCATACTGCAAAGATAGAACTTTTTTCAATACCAAGTTTAAATTTGCAGTTAAAATAATATAAATGCCCGCTAAATATCCTCCGGAAAGAAAATCTAGCGGGCAATCTATATGTTACAAAGAGACAAGAGAATTCTTCACTCTTCCCTCTTCATTCTTCACTTTCTTAGAGTCTCTCGTGAGCCTGACGAGCGATTACGTCGAGCTGCTGCTCGCGTGTCAAGTCGATGAACTTAACAGCGTAACCACTTACACGGATGGTGAAGTTCTGGTACTCTTCCTTCTCTGGGTGCTCCATAGCATCCTTGAGCTTGTCGATACCGAATACGTTCACGTTCAAGTGGTGAGAACCCTGGTTGAAGTAACCATCCAATACACCTACCAATGTCTGGGCACGCTCCTCGTCGTTGTGACCCAAAGCGCTAGGACTGATGGTCTGAGTATTAGAGATACCATCGAGAGCATACTCGTATGGCAACTTAGCTACTGAGTTCAATGAAGCCAAAAGACCGTTCTTCTCTGCACCGTAAGATGGGTTGGCACCTGGAGCCAAAGGAGCACCGGCTGGACGACCATCAGGCATGTTGCTGGTGAACTTACCATATACTACATTTGATGTGATAGTCAAGATAGATGTAGTAGGCTCTGAATTGCGGTATGTATGATGCTTCTTGATCATGTTCATGAAGGTCTTGAGCAACCATACTGCAATCTCATCAGCACGCTCATCATCGTTACCATAACGTGGGAAGTCGCCCTCGGTCTTGAAGCTGAGAGGGAAACCGGTCTCATCACGGACGATGTTTACCTTGGCATACTTGATAGCTGAGATAGAATCAACCACGTGGCTGAAACCAGCGATACCTGTAGCGAAGGTACGACGAACATCTGTATCGATGAGCGCCAACTCTGCTGCCTCGTAGAAGTACTTATCGTGCATGTAGTGGATGAGGTTCAATGTCTTTACATAAACGCCAGCCAACCAGTCCATCATATCCATGAAACGTGGCATGAACTCCTCGTATGTCAATACATCACCCTCAACGGCGCGATACTTAGGACCGCACTGCTCGCGTGTCTTTGAGTCAACACCGCCAGAAACAGCGTAGGTCAAGCACTTAGCCAAGTTGGCACGTGCACCGAAGAACTGCATCTCCTTACCTGTCTGTGTAGCTGATACACAGCAGCAGATGCTATAGTCATCACCCCAAACTGGGCGCATTACATCGTCGTTCTCATACTGGATAGAGCTTGTCTTTACAGAGATGAGAGAAGCGTAGTGCTTGAATGCCTTAGGCAAGCGAGAGCTATAGAGTACAGTCAAGTTTGGCTCTGGTGAAGGACCCATGTTCTCCAATGTGTGGAGGAAACGGAAGTCATTCTTGGTAACCATTGAGCGGCCATCCTGACCCATACCACCTACCTCAAGAGTAGCCCAAACCGGGTCGCCGGTGAAGAGCTCGTTGTAAGAAGGGATACGGGCGAACTTAACCATACGGAACTTCATAACCAAGTGGTCGATGAGCTCCTGAGCCTCATCCTCTGTAAGAGTACCCTCGTTCAAGTCGCGCTGGATATAGATGTCGAGGAATGTAGAGATACGGCCTACAGACATCGCAGCACCATTCTGAGTCTTCACAGCTCCGAGGTAACCGAAGTACAACCACTGTACGGCCTCGCGAGCGTTCTTAGCTGGCTGGCTGATATCGTAGCCATACAACTGAGCCATCTCCTTCAAGCCCTTGAGAGCCTTGATCTGCATAGAAACCTCTTCACGAAGACGGATTACTTCGTCGATCATCTCACGGTCGCCCATGTTAGCGAGGTCGTTCTTCTTCTCCTCGATGAGGAAGTCGATACCATAGAGAGCTACACGGCGGTAGTCACCTACGATACGTCCACGACCGTAAGTATCAGGAAGACCAGTAAGAATATGGTTATGGCGCACGAGTTTCATCTCTGGAGTATAAGCATCAAACACGCCGTCGTTGTGAGTTTTGCAATACTTATGGAAAATCTCATGAAGCTTCTCTGATGGCTGGTAGCCGTATGTAGTACAAGCCTGCTCTGCCATCTTGATACCACCGTATGGCATGAAGGCACGCTTCAAAGGCTTGTCGGTCTGCAAACCAACAACCTTCTCCAACTCTTTAGTACCCTCGCCGATATAAGCGGCACCATAAGCTGTCAATCCTGAAACCACCTCGGTCTCCATATCGAGCACACCACCCTTGGCACGCTCTTCCTTCTGGAGCTCCTTCAACATACCCCAAAGGGTATTGGTAGCCTGAGTAGGTTCTGCCAGGAACGACTCGTCGCCATCGTAGCTAGTGTAGTTGTTCTGGATGAAATCGCGAAGATTCACCTCACTCTGCCACAAGTTTCCCTTGAAACCTCTCCATTCTGTTTTCATCATTTTGATATCCTTATTTAATTAAGTTAATAATATATTTATTTTGTACACACTGTTTTCTTCAAAGTCCTGCTGAATCTTTAAACCTTTTGTCTATAAAATCCTGCTATCGTTATTTTCGATGCAAAGGTACTATAAAAAAACGGGAAAAGAGAAGAAAACCCAAAGATTTTTCACCTCTTTCCCCTAAAATCATCATTTATAAGTAGCATTTCTGCACAAAACAAATTGAATGTGCAACATGAATATTACATTTGCTTCAATTTAAATGTTACATTTGCTTCAATTTCTTGAGATACTCTGATGGTATCTCGCCATATTCTGCCTTGAAACAGCGACGGAAGTAGGCCACACTGCTCATGCCCACCATGAACGAGATTTCGCTGATGCTATACTTGCCCTCCAGGAGCAGATGCTCGGCATACTGCATCTTGTATTTGCGGATATACTCGTTGGTGGAGATACCCGTGAGTGCCTTCATCTTGCGATAGAGCGTACTGGTGCTCACCGCCAGACTGCTGGCTACCAGGTTAACATCCACATCGCCACTGATATTCTCGGCGATGAGCTTGTTAAGCTTGTCGAAGAATTCCTGATCTACCTTGCTGAGCGACTCCCTCAACTGCTCCTTCTTCTGCGACAAGTCGGTTTCCTTCGACTCCTGAATCTGCAGTTTGTCTCTACGGCGCTGCAGCAGGAGGTTCTGGATTCGGCTGCGCAGAAGCGAATGCGTAAACGGTTTGGTGATATACGAATCGGCTCCCGACTCATAGCCCTTCTCCTTGGCTTCGAGCGAATCCTTCGCCGTGAGGAGGATGATAGGAATATGGCTGGTGCGCACATCGTGCTTCAAGGTCTTACACATCGCATTGCCGCTCATATTCGGCATCATCACATCCGAGATAATCACATCCGGCACCTTATCCAAAGCCAACGCCAGGCCCTCGCGACCATCTTTTGCCTTCAATATCTCAAATTCATCGGCAAAGGAATCTGCCACATAATTGAGAATCTCCCGATTATCCTCCACCACCAGGAGCTGCGGCTTGCGATTCTCGCCCAGAGCATTCTCCTCTGAATTGAAATCATCTGAAGAAGCCCCAGTTCTCGCAGCCTCATCGCCAGGCAGCTTGGCATTCGCAGCCTCATCGCCTCGCAAGGCCTCCGGATAAATCTCGTTTTCATCCAGAGTTACGATAAAGCTGGTGCCCTGTTCCAGATTGCTTTCTGCCTTTACCTCGCCATGATGCAGGGTAACCAACTTCTTGACCAGCGAGAGTCCGATGCCGGTGCCCGATGCCTGATGCGCTCCGTTTTCCTGGTAATAGCGATCGAAGATATGCGGCAAGGCCTTTGCCGATATGCCATGACCGGTATCGCTTACGGAGATATCCACCAGATGGCGCTCTCCGCTGCGGCGGCGCTCCACGCAGACATCGATGTTGCCCTGGTCGGTATATTTGATGGCATTCGAGATGAGATTATCCACGATGATGGCGATGACTTCCTTGTCGATATACATCTCTATCTGCTTTTCGGGAGCCACAAACCTGATGGTGACATCGGGTTTCTGCGCCAGTTCCTCGTATTTCAGGGAAATCTCATGTACGGCATCCACCACATTGGCCTTCTGCACACGAAGCTGCCTGTTGTCGGTCTCAGTCTTTCGGAATTCCAGAATCTGCGTAATCAGGTCGTTCAGTCTCACGGCACTCTGATGAATCACTGCCAGCTTATGCTTCACCGCCTTCGTGATGTCGGAGGAATGGGAGATATCATCGAGCGGCCCCAGGATGAGCGTGAGCGGCGTGCGGAGCTCGTGGGTGATATTGGTGAAGAAGCGCAGACGCTCCTCGTTGAGTTTCTGCTCCTTCTCGTGGTTCACCTTCTCTGCCCTGAGCTGGTACTTCAGAGCCAGATTGCGCTGATAGACGCGCAGGGCAAGATAGCCGAATGCCAATGCCACCAGGGTATAAAACAGCTTTGCCCACCACGACAGCCAGAACGGCGGACGGACCACGATGGTAAACTTGGCCACCCCCGAAGACCAGGGCTGATTGTGGAAACGGGCACGCACCTGCAACTGATAGGTGCCGGCAGGAATATCGCGCAGCATGATAGACCCCTGCTGCACCGTGCTCCAATCCTTCTGTAAGCCCGATAGCATATAGCTGTACTCCGCAAAACGCTCCTGTCCGAAATTCGGCACGGTGAAGTTGATGGCAAAGGTATTCTCATCGTATGCCAGCGATACCTGGTTGCGAAGGGTCAGGTTGATGATACTATCCGCCTGCTCCATGCCCCGAATCAGAGTCAGCGAGGTGATGATGGGTTTAGGTGCACGCGTCACGGCCAGCAATCGCTCTGGCTGGAAATAGCAGAGTCCCTGTGCTGAACCGAAACAGATGGCCCCCTTCCTGCTACGAACCACACTGGCATCGTTGAAATTGGCCTGCACCACATTGTCCTTTTCATCGAAGTTCAGAATGCGATGCGGCTGGTTTGCCTTCAGACAAGAGATACCGCGATTGGTACTCATCCAGATGTTGCGGTTCAGGTCTTCCACCATGGCACGCACATGTACATTGCTCATGCCCTGCTGCTGGTCGTAGATGGCGATGCGGCTCATCTTCTTGCCGTCAAAGCACACGGCACCCTCGTTGGTGGCAGCCCATATCCTATTCTTGGAATCACATATCAGATGATTCACGGAGTTGGAAGGGATATATTCCCCATCCTTCTTGGAAATACTGAATAATTTCTGCAGTTTCATCTGGGGCGAATACACCTCAATGCCATAGCCAAAGTAACCTACCCACACATGGTGCTGGGCATCCATGGTGATGGCACGCACCTGGTCATTGCCCAGATGATAGGTCTTCACCACCTTCATCTGGTCGATATCCACCACATAGATGCCACGGGCGGTACCCACCCACATCTGTCGGCGGGCATCTTCATAGAAGCAGCGCACGTCTTCGTGGCTATCTGGCAGCACCCGGCGGAATCCGCCCTGCGCCATCTTTACCGTAGCTCCCTGGTTAAAGGAACCAAACCACAGGTTGCCCCTGCTGTCAGTAGCTGCAGCCTGCACGGTGGTACCCGCCTCCTGGGGATAAACATCTACCCGTGTTCTTTCTGCCGAGATAACATTCAGTCCACCGCCATCGGTTCCTACCCATAGCTGATGGTTCTGGTCGATGGCCAAGCCCATCACCGAGCGGTCGGTCAGGCGCTCCACCTGATCGGGGGTTCCCACCCGAATCGTTCTGAACGGCGCAAAAATCTGGGTAAGGAAGTTGATACCACCCCCGTAAAGGCCAGCCCACACATTATTATATTGGTCGAGCAGCAAGCATCGGATGCTGTTGCCAGAAAGACTGTAATCGCCAAATCCCTGTTTGATGAAAGAACAAGGCACCTGGGTACTTGCCTCAAAGAGTTTCCTGTTTACATCGAGCACGGCAATGCCCATCTGCTCGGTGGCCACCAGCATCTTGCCATCGGGCAATTCACAGAAATCGAAGATGCGATGACTGCCGAATATCTGGTCGGACACATGCAGGAAACGCTGACTGAGCGGATCGAAGATATCGATGCCTCTACTCGTACCAATCCATATCGTTCCGCGCTTGTCACGATACAGGCTGTTCACCTCATTGCTTGAAATGGAAAAGGCATCATGGTCACTGTGCTGGAAATTACGAGCCACCAGATGCCGGGTATCGATGAACGACAAGCCGCTCTTTACGTGACCTGCCAGGAGGATGCCGTTGCCCAGATCGAGCACGCACCACAATTGGTTATCGGGCAAACCCTTGACCTGCTTCTTACCGAAATGAGCAAACTTGCCCGTGGCAGGATCCAACTGTTCCACACCCGCCCAATAAGTAGTCATCCAAAGTTTACCATCTTCCGATTGCGTAATACTGGTAATATCGTTGGTGGCAATGCTGGCTGCATCCTTGGCATCATGCTTGTAGCAATGCCATTCTTCAGTTTGATAGTTAAAGGAATTGAGACCATCGTTCTTGGTTCCTATCCATACCACGGGAGCCTTGGCATCATCTATTACGCAGTTCAGTTCGCTGCTCGAGATGCCCTGCCTGTCTCTCCGCTTATAATAATTAAAGAAGCGGTTGCCATCAAAGCGGTTCAGGCCCTCTTCGGTAGCAATCCAGAGAAAGCCATGCTTATCCTGCGACATGCTCACCACATAGTTGCACGACAATCCCTGCTCCAATCCAAGCGGTCTAATCTGATACTTCTGGGCAGGAGCAGCCAGATGAGCCATCAGCGACAGGAGAAATACCCATAGAAATCTTGTTGTTCCGTTCATCATTACATTAAGAATATGTTCATTATTACATTTTCATTTTGATGCAAAGTTAGCAAAAAACGCCCTAAATCTGCCCAAAATGGCTCAAAAATAAGCTAAAAACGATACATAATCGTATCTTTGAGCGATTTGTTACCTATTTTGAATGAATTATTTCCTCCTTTTTGCCCCAATCCATGTACCTTTGCTGCCGAATTACAACAACATTTAGATTTTCAAAACTAACAATAACTAAATCGACTATTCAAATTCGTTAAGATTCAAAAAAAAGATTTATGTTTTGAATAGGTATTAGGAATCTGAAAGGAAAAAGACTGTTAGTAGGGATAACTTAACTATAGACAACAACGACAAATACATAAATATAACGATAACAACAAATACATATTATATATGATGATATACAAAGCACTCTCAGTTCTCCTCTTGATGACGGGCAGCCTCCACACGATGGCAGCTCAAGATGGAACTACAGAATACACTATTCTTACCCAGAGCCCCGAACAGCATATTCAGCATTTCGGAGCCAGTGATGCATGGAGCATGCAGTTTCTCGGTCTGTGGCCAGAGAAGCAGCAGGAGCAGATAGCCGACTGGCTTTTCTCTACCGAAAATGATGCCTTGGGCAAACCGAAAGGCATCGGCCTCTCTATCTGGCGATTCAACCTGGGAGCCGGAAGCGAGGAACAGGGAAAGGCTTCGCAGATTCAGCCGGGCACCAGAACACAGTGCTTCCTCAATGCCGACGGCTCCTACGACTGGAGCAAGCAGGCTGGCCAGCGCAAGTTTCTGAAGCTTGCCCAGCAGAGAGGCGTGCCTTATTTCCTGGCCTTCTGCAACTCAGCCCCGGTTTTCTATACCCAAAACGGACTTGCCACCAACACGGGACGCGGCGGCACGCTCAACCTGAAGGATGACTGCTACGGAAAGTTCGGCAAGTTTATCGCCACTTCGCTCAAAGGCATCGAAGAGCACGATGGCATTCACTTCGACTACATCAGTCCGATTAATGAGCCTGATGGCCACTGGAACTGGACCGGACCGAAGCAGGAAGGTAGTCCGGCAACCAACCGCGAGTTTGCCAAGGTGGCAAAGGAAGTGAGCAAAGCGCTGGTAAAGAACAAGCTCAACACCCAGATATTGATCAATGAATCGAGCGACTACCGCTGTCTGCTCGGCACGCACATGACCGACTGGCAGCGAGGCTATGAAATCAACTCCTTCTTTACCAAAGACAGTACGCAAACCTATCTGGGCAAGGTGAAGCAACTGCTCCCCCTCATCGGCGGTCACAGTTACTGGACCAACACCCCTATCCCCTACATGAGAGAGATAAGAATGCAGATACGCGAGGCGTGCAAGCAGAAGAACATCAAGTTCTGGCAAACCGAGATCTGCATCATGGGCAACGATGAGGAGATAGGCGGCGGAACCCCTTACGACTTCTCGATGAAGACAGCCCTCTATGTGGCCCGCGTCATCCACCACGACCTGGTGTATGCCAATGCCGAGAGCTGGAGCTGGTGGCGTGCTGCCGGCGGCGACTATCGCGACGGCCTCATCCGCATCTACAGCAAGGATGGCTGGAAGAGCGGTTGGGCTGTGGATTCTAAACTGATGTGGGCGATGGGCAACTACTCCCGCTTTATCCGTCCGGGAGCACGGCGCTACGACATCGCCACCACCTCAGCCGATGGCAAGCAGATAGAAGAAGGCTTCAACGACCCTTACGGAGTGATGTGCTCTGCCTATCAGAATGCCGACGGCAAATGGGTGATTGTAGCCATCAACTATGCAGAAGATGTGAAACCGGTGAACTTCAAGCTCGATAATCAGGAGAAGAAAAACTGGCAGATGTACCGCACCAGCGATATCTCTGCCGAAAGTCTGGCACCCGTGGGAACCTGCGATGGAAACACGCTCCTAGCCCCACGAAGCATCACGACTTTCGTACAGAAATAAGTTAAGGAATAAGCCGAAAACAAGAAAAAATAGCCATTTATACTAAAATTAACGAAAAATCCTCATTTTTGAACGATTTATTAACGCCAAAAAGAGGATTTTTCAGTAATTTTGCAATCGCTTTTCAGAGATAAACTGTAATCAAGCAATAATCGCTTACAGAGATAAACTGAATATAGATAAAACGTATTAAGACTATAAAATAAAAAAAGATATATGACATTATCAACTACAATCAAGACACTCGCCTTTGCCTCTATTTTGGCTCTGGCTCCATCACAGATGATGGCGGCAAAGAAGGGAGGTACTTTCACAACAGGAGATAAGACATTTCTCCTCAATGGCAAGCCTTTCGTAGTGAAGGCTGCCGAGTTGCACTACCCACGTATTCCTCGTGCCTACTGGGAGCATCGCATCAAGATGTGCAAGGCTCTAGGCATGAATACCGTCTGCCTCTACGTGTTCTGGAATATCCACGAGCAGCAGGAAGGCAAGTTCGACTTTACGGGTAATAACGATGTGGCTGCATTCTGCCGACTGGCTCAGAAGAACGGCATGTACGTTATCGTACGTCCGGGTCCATACGTTTGTGCAGAATGGGAAATGGGCGGTCTGCCTTGGTGGCTTTTGAAGAAGAAGGACATCCGCCTTCGTGAGCAGGATCCTTACTTCATGCAGCGTGTTGAAATCTTCGAGAAGGAAGTGGGCAAGCAGCTGGCTCCACTCACCATCCAGAATGGTGGTCCTATCATCATGGTACAGGTGGAGAACGAATATGGTTCTTACGGTAAGGACAAGCCATACGTGAGTGCCATCCGCGACATCGTTCGCAAGAGCGGCTTCGACAAGGTGAGCCTCTTCCAGTGCGACTGGTCTTCCAACTTCCTGAACAATGGTCTCGATGACCTTACCTGGACCATGAACTTCGGTACAGGTGCCAACATCGACCAGCAGTTTAAGCGTCTCGGCGAGGTTCGCCCTAACGCCCCAAAGATGTGCTCTGAGTTCTGGAGCGGCTGGTTCGACAAGTGGGGAGCCCGCCACGAGACCCGTCCTGCCAAGGATATGGTAGAAGGAATGGACGAGATGCTGAGCAAAGGCATCAGCTTCTCTCTCTATATGACCCACGGCGGAACCAGCTTCGGCCATTGGGCAGGTGCCAACTCACCAGGTTTCCAGCCAGACGTAACCAGCTATGATTACGATGCCCCTATCAACGAATGGGGATTGGCTACTCCTAAGTACTACGAACTGCAGAAGATGATGGCGAAATACAACGACGGCAAGAAGTTGCCAGCCGTGCCTAAGGCTCCGATGGCTATCATCAAGGTGCCAGAGTTCAAGTTTACCGAGTACAAGCCTCTGAGCTATGGTATCGCAAAGGAAAAGGAAAGCAATGCTCCATTGAGCTTTGAAGATATGGACATGGGATGGGGAACCATGGTTTATGAAACCCAGGTTCCTGCCATCGAGGGAACATCTACCCTTACCGGTGAGTTCCACGATTTTGCCCAGGTATATGTGAACGGAAAGTATGTTGGCAAGATAGACCGTGTGAAGAACGAAAAATCACTCGAATTGCCAGCCATGCCACAGGGTGCTCAGCTCACCATCGTGGTAGAAGGTATGGGACGAATCAACTTCGGCCGTGCCATCAAGGACTACAAGGGTATCATCGGCAAAGTAACCCTCTCTACACAGAAGCAGGATTGCGAACTTGCCCTCACCCCTACCCGATGGAACAACAGTACCATCGCTGATGATTACCAGACTGCAGTGAATGCACTCGCCATGCCATCTAACAAGATGCGCGGTCTGCAGACCAAGGCGGGTTACTATCGCGGTTACTTCAACATTAAGAAGGTGGGCGACACCTTTATTAATATGGAGGCTTTCGGCAAGGGTCAGGTTTATGTAAACGGTCATGCTCTCGGCCGCTTCTGGCAGATTGGTCCTCAGCAGACCCTGTATCTCCCAGGTTGCTGGTTGAAGAAGGGAAAGAACGAGGTCATCGTACTCGATGTAGTAGGTCCTAAGGGCGAAGCAGGCAAGCCAGGTTCTAACGTGGCTCCTACCGCTTTCTGCCAGGATCATCCAGAACTCGACAAGCTGAATCTCGAAAAGAGCAACAAGCACAACGAGCCGGGCCATCGCATGGATCTGAATTCTGAGACCCCAGTATTGAAGGGTGAGTTCAAGGCTGGCAACGGCTGGCAGACCATCAAGCTCGACAAGCCTGTAACGGGTCGCTACTTCGCCATCCAGGCAGAAAGTAGTCAGAGCGGCGACAGCCAGATTGCCATCGCCGAGGTTTATCTGCAGGATGCCAGCGGCAACCGCATTGACCGCAACAACTGGGTAGCCTTCTATGCCGACAGCGAGAAGGGCAACTCAACACTCGATAAGATGTTCGACTTGCAGGAGAGTACTTATTGGCAGACCGAAAAGGGCGCCAACTTCCCACACCTCGGCATCGTGGATATGGGCAAGGAGGTTACCATCTCTGCCTTCGAGTACTTGCCACGTGCCGAGCAGGGAGCTCCTGGTAGCGTGAAGGCATTCAAGCTCTATGTTAGAAAGTAAATTTTTCATAGTTTAAATTATAAATAGTTTTTATCATAAGGTTTATATAAAATATATTGCGAAAGTTAGTTAGAATGAAAAAGAGGCGAGTCGTGAGACCCGCCTCTTTTATTGTATATCTACAGATAAGCCTACCTGAAGATTCACTCCATCGGTGATAGGACTGTTCAGATAATAATACTTCGGCTTATAACCGAAGAGATTATCCAGCGCCGCAGTCACCTTCACCGCCTTGCCGATGCGCTGCACCAGCGAAAGCTTCCAGATGGTGTAGGCAGGATAGCTCACCATAAGGGTTCCCTCGCTTACATTATAATAATTCTTATACTCCACGTTTTCTACACCCGAAAGATAGCGGCCACTCAAGCCGATGTTCAGACCATAATGCTTGGTAAACTGATGGTCGTAATCCATACGGGCATTGAAGGCATGCTCACGAGCCGGAATATACTGGTTGTTGATGGTGTTGCCATCCTTATCCTTCGCCAGCTGCTCCTTGGTATAGGCATAGGTGAAGCGGGCAGAAAATCCGTTGTTCCATCGTGCCTGCACGCCTACCTCTCCTCCACACACGCTGTAGGAATCCAGATTGGTGTAAGGCAGATAAGGCAACTTATCCTCTACACTCTTGAAATAAGGAGCCGATGTAGATAGCTTGTTCTTCACCTTATTATAATAGACGGATGCCGTATAGTTATAATGACCCTTGGTGTATTCGGCAGAGAGATTGAAGTTGTGGCTCACTTCGGCCTTCAGATGCTCGTTGCCTTCCACAATCCAGATGCCGCTCATATCAAAGTTGTAGTATTTCTCCTTCAGCGATGGGGCACGGAAGCCCATACCATAACCTGCTCTCAGCGAGAGATTGCGAATCGGGGTATAACGGAGATTCAGCTTCGGAGTAACATGCGAATCCTTGCCATCCGAGAAATAGTCGTATCGCAAGGCTCCCACCATCTCCCATTGATCCGAGATGCGCCAGTCATACTGCGCAAATACATCGAAGGTATCCTGCTTGCGGGTGCCATTGCTCAGATTGGTATTCATCAGATAATCGTGCATATAGTCGGAACCGATGGTCAGCACGTCGCCACCCTCGAATGCGTGGTTATAGAGCAGGCGGAAAGTGTTCTGCACATTGCTGTAGTCACGGATATCCAGATGGCGAATCGTCTGATAATCAGACTTATCATATTGGTCGAAAGCATAGCTCAACTGCAAGGCATCATCATCGGTGATATCCCAATTCATCTTCAAGCCACCCGAGAAATCACGATAACGCTCTGGTAAATCGGCTGTTCTCACGGTTTCACGGAAGAAATAGCCGGCACGACCAGTGAGACTGAAGTTCTGGGTTGGACTCCATACCAGCTGGTTCTTGAAGTTGGCAGTCTTGTCGCCATAAACGGTGGCGATGACGCGGGTCACGGGATTTTCGGCACTATGCACATCGTAATTATCCAGACTGTTGAAGTTGGCCGTAAACATATTGTTCCAATGCTTGCTGTTCAGTCCGAAGGAAGCGCCATATCGCTGCTCGTTGTGCTTGGCAACTCTGCCGTTCACATTCAGCGTCCAGGGTTTCTTGCCCTTCTTGGTGATGATATTGATAACGCCGCCCGTGGCATTGCTGCCGTAAAGGGCAGAAGCCGCACCTTTCACAATCTCGATGCGTTCCACATTGTCCATGTTCAATCGGGTGAAATCCACATCATCCATTGTCTCGCCTGCCAGTCGCTCGCCATCTACCAGGAAGAGAACGCCCTGACCGCCGAATCCGGAAAAGTTGAGATGGGTCTGCTGATTCATGGCATAAGAGAACTCCACGCCCGGCAACTCCTGTTGAAGCAGATCCTGCACATTGGTGGCATCAAGCTTGGCGATATCCTTGGAACCGATTACTCGGGTCTGGATAGGTGTATCCTTCAGGAACTTAGGGGTGCGGGTGCCCGTAACCACCACCTCGGTGAGGTCAAACTGGCGACTGATGGAATCGAGATAGGCCTCATAAGCTAGGGTGTCACGGATGCTCTTCTGATTTATGCCCGGCACATTGTCATGGGTAGGCACATTGTCGGCGCTGGCAGAAAGCGCTGCGCCAGCCGGAAGAGCCGCCATATTGGCTAATAATATCGAGTATAACAGATATTTCTTCTTCATTGTTTTCGTAAGGATACAATTAATATGGATATTTATAATTGATGGTCATCCAGCACTTTACGCCCTTTGGCGAGAGATAGTTTTCAAGCTGGATAGCGGCATAGGTACCATCCTTCAGCCGGAGGATGAACACATGGTTGTTGAGCGAGAACGATGGCGGCATCGGTGGAATCTCCATCGAGAGCCAGGAAGACAACACCTTGTTTATGGCGATGCCCTGCGATGGCACGGAACCCAGAAGCATCTGCTCCTGACTGTCCCAAACCTCATTCTCCGACCATTCATCTTCGGTAAACGGCTTGTTATGGAAGGCTTCGCTGGTTTCAGGCAACTGATCCATGGAAGTATAGCTGGTTTCCAGAACGGCTCCGCCGTTGGTACGCACATTGTTGCGATGAATGGCAAGGGTCCATTCGCTTGGTGCTGTCTGCTCGGCAGTAGGCACAAAGTAAGTAAAGGTATTCTTCCTGATGCCTTCGCCGAAGACATCAAACCAATACATATATTGTCCAGCCTTTCTGCCCGCTGTGGCAGCAGCATGCCCGGCATCCGATTCATCCTTCTCGCCTGTGGCAGTCATCGGGATAGGATACGCCTCAAACTCGGTCTGCGCCTTTAAGAGAGCCGCCTCATCGCCAGCCTCCGTCAGTTTCTGCAAATGTGGCAAATCGATGTAATACCAGTCCGTCCAACTGGTGGCATTCATCACAATCTGTCCCTTAGCCAGCACAATCTCTTCCGGCTCATCATATATATCATCAAAAATACCGTTGCAGGCAGTAAGCATCAGCATGCCCAAGCCTGCAACGGTCATTTTCAGATGATTCATTTTTATCCAATTCGTCATCTATTCTTGTTTGTATGATAATTGATACTCTATTTCCTGCGAAATATCGCTTTCTTGAAATCTTTCAGTTTTATTTCTTGAAATATTTCTTGCCGTTTACAATGACTACACCCTTGTAGCTTTCGCTAACCACCTGACCATTGAGGTTATACATCTTGCCATCGTTCTTCTTCTGAACATCGTTCTTGACAGAAGAGATGCCGGTAGCCGCACTGTTGAAGCTTGTAACGATGCTGAAAGGCATGGCACCCATCTGGAAAGTATTCACGATGTCGGTAATCTTGCTGCCGTTATACTTCACGAGGATGTTGTTATCCTTCTCGGCATTGAATTCATAGTCACCGTCCATGGTCTTGTTGCCATTCTGTTCTGCGGTGAAGTGGAAGCTCAAGCCATCTTTCTTGTAATCACGGTAGAAACCACCCTTCTCCTCATCGTAGGTCAAACCCTTCACGGTGTAAGTACCCAAAGTCAGGTTACCCATCAGGGTGTTATCCAGTGTATAGGTAGGAACCTCAACATCCACCTTCTGCACATCGCCATCCATATACTTGCGTACATTGTAGGTTACGCCCTCGTTGGCATAAGGGAACATGCCGCCTACATTCACGTTGATAGCACTGGTAACAGCCTTTACATAATATGACTTGATGTTGTAAGTCATGGCAAAAGGCATAGCGCAATACTGGAAGACAGCCTTCAAGGTAAGCGAGTTATCTGCCATGTTATAGGTACCAGATACAGATGAGCCCTTAATATCCTTCTCAACGCCATCCACGGTAACCTGAGCTTCAAAAGGCTGCTCATCCATGGTAATCACATGATTGGCACCCATGGTGAAAGCAACGTTCTTGATGGTGAAAGAAGGAATGGTAGCCATACCCTTCATGGCAGGAAGAGTGATGTTGCCAGCACTCATGCTAGCCATTTCAAACTTCACGGTATCGCTGGCATTCTCAGTATTCTGAGTCAACACGCTCATGGTTGAAGCACCTGCAAAAGTCAAGGCACCATGCATCTGTGCCATCATATTGCCTGCCAACATTGTGGCGAAGACGAGAGTAAAGAATTTCTTCATATCTATTCTATTTGTATTATTTTTTTAATTATTAAATCTATTTTGTTTCACTTATCGTTTTCGGGGTGCAAAGGTACGGAGTTTCCTCCATACCTGCAATACCCATAAATAAGGATTCTCATCAATACCTACTTCTTGGTATCTACTCCTCTATCACTCCCCCATTATCCTTGGCGTTGTAAAACCAGAAACCGAGAATCAATCCTACAAACACCAGCAGGATGCCTACCATCTCTGCCACATGGTTGCCCGGATCCACCCAAATCTCCTTGAAGAATCCGTTGCGGGCTGCAATCTCCACAGCCGTCCATAATACGATGACGTTGGCAAGCGACATGCGCAGATTTCTACCCCAATGACCGATGTACAACTGCTTCTTGAAAATCATGCCCGAACCGATGAGACAGAGGATGCCGATGGCATAAGTCACAGGATGAGTGGTGCCTAGGAACACCGGGTCGTAGCAGAACATTAATAATAGGTATAAGCCCCACATCATGATGTTCCACTCCATAAAGGTAACGATGCTGGCATGATGTGCCATCGGACGAAGCTCTACATAGTCCTTCACGCCGCAATGGTTCTGAATCCAACGGATGAAATTGCAACCCGTCTTGGTGCAGAATATATACATCACCAGGAACATCATCCACATGCCGAAAGTAGCCGGCATAATAAGATATTCAGGACGTGAACCGCGGATTTCCTTCAGTTCCGCACGGCCGAATTCCTCCAGCGGAGTGCCGTTGATGGTGTAAGTATGATGCACGCCGATGCCATTAACATATTCCGTGGCTGTCTCTACCACGCCATTGCCCACCAGGTCGCAATGCACACCATAGCGCTGGGCATAATAAGCCAGCAGGAACTCCACCCAGCCGGTCCAGAACAGCAGGGCACCCGTCATACCGAACACGGTCTGCCTGGTATCACCCTTTACGAATACGCCCCAGATGGTAATCACCAGTCCCACGAAACCCATGGCAAAGGCAGAATAATGCAAGGCAGTCGGCTCCAGCGTATGCTCCATGATAATCATCAGCGCATGACCCAAAGGCATCAACAACAAGATAATCAATATAGACCCAATGGTCATTCCCAAGTTTTTTGTCTTCATCATGTTTTATTTCTATTTATTACTATTTATACTGTTTATTACTATTTTATACTGTTCATTATTATTTCAAATTGGGTTGCAAAGATACAACTATTTAGACTTTTTCGCAATACCTAGAAATAATGATTTGATTTCGCTCGGTTTATCACCATAAATGATGATTAAAATTCATCAGCCTCATCACGGGTAAGCTCCCTATAGACAACGAAAAAGCCTGATATTCCGCCCCTTTTGTTTTTTTTATACTTTCTTATGCCGCAATCTGAATACTTTTGTGTACCTTTGCACCACAAATACAAATTCATTATTTATGTTGACAGATATTGAAATAGCTAAATCAGTTAAACTGCGCCCCATCAATGAGGTAGCAGCAGAACTAGGAATCCATGAAGACCAGGTTGAAAACTACGGTCGCTACATTGCCAAGATTACTACTGGCGACATCGATCCTAACAAGTTCAAGAATCATCACCTCATCCTCGTTACCGCTATCAGTCCTACCAAGGCTGGTAATGGCAAGACTACTGTATCTGTGGGGCTCGCCCTGGGTATGCAGAAGATTGGCAAGAAAGCCGTAGTGGCTCTTCGTGAACCATCTCTGGGTCCTTGCTTCGGCATGAAGGGTGGTGCTGCTGGTGGCGGTTACGCCCAGGTTTTGCCTATGGATAAGATCAATCTCCATTTCACTGGCGATTTCCATGCCATTACAGAGGCCAACAACATGATTGCTGCCCTCCTGGACAACTACCGTTTCCAGCACGAGGCAGAGGGATTCAAGTTGAAGAAGATTCTCTGGCGCCGTGTGATGGACGTAAACGACCGTGGTCTCCGCCGCATCATCACCGGTATCGGCGATAAGAACGGCATAGAGACAGAGGCTGGCTTCGATATCACTCCTGCTTCTGAAATCATGGCTATCATGTGTTTCGCAACTAGCGTTGACGACCTGCGTCGTCGCATCGACAATATTCTCCTCGGTATCACAGAGGATGACAAACCATTCACCGTCAAGGATATGGGTGTAGGCGGAAGTATCGTGGCTCTGCTCCTCGATGCCCTGAAGCCAAACCTGGTTCAGACCACAGAGGGCACTCCTGCCTTCGTTCACTGCGGTCCGTTTGCCAATATCGCCCATGGCTGTAACTCAGTAATGGCTACAGCTGCCGCTCTGGAGTATGGCGACTATGCCATCACAGAGGCTGGCTTCGGTGCCGACCTCGGTGCAGAGAAGTTCTACAACATCAAGTGCCGCAAGACTGGTCTGCAGCCAGACCTCACCGTGCTCGTTGTAACTCTCCAGGCATTGAAGATGCATGGTGGCGTATCTCTGGAAGATATCAAGAAGCCAAACGTTGCTGGCATGGAGGCTGGCTATTGGAACCTCGATAAGCACGTGAAGAACCTGCAGAGCTTTGGTCAGACCGTGGTTATCGCCTTCAACAAGTTTGCTACCGATACCGACGAGGAGATTGATGTATTGCGCAAGCATTGCGAGGAGATGGGTTGCGGCTTCGCCGTAAACAGTGCCTTCGCCGAGGGTGGCAAGGGTGCGATGGAATTGGCAGAGCTGGTAGTGAAGACCATCAACGAGCATCCATCTGCTCCTCTCTACTTCACCTACGATGACGATGAGCCAGTGGAGAAGAAGATTGAGGATGTAGCCTTCAACCTCTATGGTGCCGGCAGCGTTACCCTGAGCGATTCTGCCAAGGCAATGATTGAAGAAATCAAGAAGCTGGGTGCCGAGAAGTTCCCTATCTGTATCGCCAAGACCCAGTATAGCTTCTCTACCGATGCCAAGGCATACGGTCCAACAGATGGTTTCGAGCTTCACGTTCGCGACATCACCGTAAATATGGGTGCCGAGATGATTGTAGTCATCGCTGGTCCTATCATGCGAATGCCAGGTTTGCCAAAGAGCCCACAGGCAGAGCGCATCGACGTAGTAAATGGTGAGATTACTGGTCTTTCTTAAGTCCCACAGATTTCACAGATTCACACAGATTTTTATATAAAACTGTTCGCCCTGAAAGAGCAAAAGCGTTCGATAGACAATGCTTTTGCCTTTCAGGGCGATTTCTTATCTCATGCTGAATTCACAACCGCAATATAGCTGGTTGTAGAATTCATTCTGTTTCAACAATTCTCCTCGGCGATTCTGCAAACCGCCTTTTCTCCAGTTCATATCCCACCACTCTACATCCGGGCATCCCTCTACGGCGATATGTCCGGCAGCATCAATCTGCCTGATGTTCTTCCATCTCGAAGAAGCCAGCGTGGTGGTAAGCAGATGGAATCCATGCTCCTGCGCATACTTAGCCGCATGCTTCAGGCGATAGAGGAAACAAGCCGAGCAGCGGCTTCCCCTTTCCGGTTCATTCTCCAAACCCTTGATGGTGGCAAGCCATTCCTCATGGTCGTACTCATCCTCCACGTATGGCACACCCTGCGCCTCCAGGAATCGCATCAGCTCGTGCTTGCGAATCTCGAATTCCTGCTGCGGATAGATATTACTGTTGCTGAAATACACCGTAGGCTTCATACCATTACGAAGCATACACTCCACGATGGCAGACGAACAAGGGGCACAGCAGGCATGCAGCAACACAGCCTGACCATCGGCCTTGCTTCCATCAGGGAGAGAAAGTTTCACGAATTTATATTGTTCTTCTACTGGAATCTTCATTTTTACTTTGAACTTTAAACTTTTTACTAAAAAAAACAAATGGAGTACAATCTCTCGACACCCCCCATTTGCCCAAATATATGCGAAAACTAGTGCAAAGTTACGAATATTTTCTGAATCACCAAATTTTTAGGCAATGTTTTTTCAAATTAATCTATTTTTCTCGTATTTTTTACCAAGACTTAACACTTTGCGCCAGTTTTTAACTATCGTAACCGCTTTTATACGAATTATTTACACCATCAGCCTCAGCATTATTTCAGCTCTCGCTTCAGGGTAATCACAGTCATTTCAGGCCATGCTCCCAGGCGGAACGGGAAGGAACCGCCCAAGCCTGCAGATACATAAAGCAACTGTCTGCCCTGCCAGTATTCACCGCCCCACTCCTTGAAAGCCATCTTGGCAGGAGTCAGGTTGCCAATCTTCAACTGTCCGGCATGGGTATGACCAGCCAGTGTCAGTTGGGCACCCGTCTTCTGCACCTCCCTGCGCCAATGATGCGGGTCGTGGGTCAGCACAATCTTGAAGGCATCCTTCTCCACCCCCTTCATCGCCTTCTTCAGATTACTGCGGTTGGTAAACGGCGGCTGTCCCGCATTCTCCACACCGATAATCTCTATCGAAGCCATACCATGCGACATGGTGAAATGCTCATTCATCAGCTGGTGCCATCCCATCTGCTCCTGCAGACTGAACAGCAGTCGTCTATTCTTTCTCAAATCCCTGATGCCATGATGTGTATTGTATTCGCAATAGTCATGGTTGCCCCACACCGAGAAGATGCCATCGGGCGCATGCAGTTTCTTCAATTCATCCACATAAGCCTCCACCTCGCTGGCATCATTGTTCACCAGGTCGCCGGTAAAGAGCATCATCTCCACCCCCTCGGCATTGGCACGTTCCACCACCTGCTTCACGAAATCAGAACCCTTAGGGAAGGTACCCAGATGGAAATCGCTGAAATGCAGAAGCTTGTATCCGTCGAAATAAGGAGGAAGATCGGGTGATGAATAAGTGATGTATTTCACCTCCAGCCGTTTCCAGCCCGCCACGAAGCCAAAGAGGAACCACCCCATCAGTGCCAGCGCCGGCAAGATGGCGAAGAACCAAGGCATCATGAAATCGAAGAGGATGAACACCACCTTCGGCATCACGGAGAAGAGAATCAGCGTAAAGAGCACCCTCACCGACTCCCGATGAAACTTGCCCAACTGCAATCCCATCTCGGCAAGGAGGATGAGCAACGTAGGAACCCACCAGAGGATAGCAAGCGCCAGGGGGCATTCGTTCACCCCGATATGCCAAAGCCACACATCGGGTACTATCGAAAGCGCCACGACGCCCACGACATACAATATCGATCGAAATATCTTTTTTATAACCTTATTCATATACCTATTATTATAGATAGCAACATCTAGTTTATTTTAGATTGCAACATCGTTGTTTAATTAGATTGCTGCATCTAGCTGCAAAGGTACTGCAAATCGGAGACAATACAAAATAAATCCTCATCTTTTTATCCTACAAGGCATAATATTCCATTTATAATGCAAGTCAATAAAACCCACTTCTCCTTATTTAACTTTCTTTTGCTAAATCTCACGCAAGTTTTTCCTTCTTTCGTTATTTTAAAGACAGAAAACAATATCAAGCATGCTGATATTTTTTCTAAGCCAGGGAAAAACAAACACTCCCCCTGGCGCCCTGAAAGGGCAAAAGCTTTAAAAACAAGTAAGAATTAATAAGAAAAGAAAGGAAAAGAATAAGTATGAGAAAAATAGATTTCAAGAAGGCGTGGCTGGCAGTGGCACTGCTCCTGTCAGCCCTCACCTTCCAATCGTGCAACAACGATGATGACACCGATTGGGACCGTGTTTTACCAAATGCATTGGTAACAGTAAAACAGAATGGCGATGCCTGCTATTTGCAGCTCGACGACAACACCACGCTGCTCGCCAAGAACCTCAACAAGCCATTCGGCGACAAAGAGGTGCGTGCACTCGTCAACTACTCAACTACCAATGAGAAGAGCGACAAGTACAACCAGGTGGTTCATGTAAACTGGATAGACAGTATCCTGACCAAGAAGCCAGTACCATCCATGGGTTCCGACGTGGCAAACAGCGAGAAGTATGGCAACAACTGGGTAGATATCGTTCGCGACTGGGTAACCGTAGCCGAGGATGGCTATCTCACCCTCCGCTTCCGTGCTCTCTGGGGAGGTCAGAATCCTCATTACATCAATCTCGTAACAGGAGTAAACCCTGAGAATCCATACGAAGTAGAGCTTCGTCATAACGTAAATGGCGACCCTCAGAACTACTGGCGTGATGCCCTGGTAGCCTTCAATCTCAACGAAGCCCTGCCAGATACCAAAGGCAAGACGGTGAAGCTCACCATCCGCTGGCGCTCAAGCCAAGGCTACAAGAAGGTAGATTTCGACTACTGCTCCCGCAAGTCCTTCACCGGCTCCAGGATACTGGAAGGCTATAGCGAACCAGGCGAACTCAACAGAGAAATCAGATAAAAGAGAATTCTGAAAAGGAAAAGGATATAAGGAATAAAAGAAAATAAAGAAATAAGAATCCCCTGATGAAATCTCCCCACCGGAGTTCATCAGGGGATTCTTGTATTTATTAGTAGTTACTAATCCCCCTATCGATACAAAATTAATCTTTTCTCATGAAAACACAAAAGAAAAAGCCAGAAAAACTTGCATAAAAGAAAAATATTCTAGCTGTATGGTAGAAGTTTTTCGTGAAAAGTTTTGGAGATTAGGAGATAAAGTGTTATCTTTGCCATCAGATTCAAAAACGAATAATCAAACTGAGTTATGATAGTAAGACCAAAGCGCATTTATCGCAAGCGCATACCATACGGCATGCAGAATTTTGAGGATATTATAAAAGAGGATTGTTACTATGTGGACAAGACTCCTTTCATAGAGCAAATAGAAGAATCCAACAAGTATTTCTTCTTCATTCGCCCTCGCCGTTTCGGCAAGACACTTACCCTCTCCATGCTTGAGAATTACTATGATATCAATAAGAAAGACAAGTTTGAGGAAATCTTTGGCAAGCTATACATCGGGCAGAATCCTACACCAGAGCATAATACATATCTCATCATCCACCTCAATTTTGCCGAGGTAGCAGCAGGATTGGATGATTATAAGGATGGACTGGACAACCATTGTCGTCTTGTATTCAATTTCTTTTGTGACATCTATGCACATATTCTTCCTACTGGTACCAAGGAAGGATTGCAACAGGAACCTAATGCGGTATCCAAGTTGAGATTTCTTTGCCAGAAGTGTCAGGAGGTGGGAAAGAAGATTTATCTCTTCATCGATGAGTACGACAACTTCACCAACATGATTCTCGCCCATGAGGAGCATCTTGTGAGGTATCGCAACCAGACCCACGGTGAGGGATACTTGCGCCAGTTCTTCAACACCATCAAGGGTGCGGCTGGCAATACCCTGGGCAGAGTGTTCGTCACGGGAGTAAGCCCTGTGACCATGGATGACCTGACCAGCGGATTCAACATCGGAACCAACTACTCCCTAAGCACAAAATTCAATGAGATGACGGGCTTCACGGAAGAAGAAGTGAGAGATATGCTGGATTATTACAGCAGCGTCCTGCCGTTCAATCACACCACCGATGAGCTGATCAAGGTGATGAAGCCATGGTACGACAACTATTGCTTTGCCGCCAAGAGCTATGGCAAGACCACGATGTACAACTCCGTGATGGTGCTCAATTTCATTAGCAACTATATAGATAATGAGTACGACATCCCCGACTCCATGGTAGAGACCAACATCCGTATCGACTATGACAAGATGCGAATGCTCATCCGCCACGACAAGGAGTTCGCCCATGACGCCAGCATCATCCAGCAGTTGGTGACCCAGGGATTCGTGACAGGTACGCTCAACGAGAACTTCCCTGCCGAACGAATCAACGACCCTGACAACTTCCTCAGCCTGCTGTTCTATTTCGGTATGGTGACGATAGACGGAACATACAAGGGTGAGACCAAGTTCATCATCCCGAATGAGGTGGTGCGTGACCAGATGTACACCTACCTGCTTGACACCTACAAGGAGAATGACTTGGTATATGATAGATATAGCAAGGGCAAACTGGAGAGCAAACTGGCATACGATGGACTATTCAAACCATACTTTGAGTATATCGCCGACTGCCTGAAGAAGTACTCCTCCCAGCGAGACAAGCAGAAGGGAGAGGCTTTCGTGCATGGCTTCACCTTGGCGATGACGAGCCAGAACAAGTTCTATCGCCCCATCTCTGAGCTGGACAATGACGGCGGCTATGCCGACATCTTCCTCTCTCCGCTCTGTGACATCTACAAGGACATGGTGCATTCATATATCATCGAGTTGAAATATTGCAAGAGCCAAACCACAGATGAGCAAGTGAAAAAGCTCTTCGAGGAGGCTTCAGCTCAAATCTCTCGCTATGCGGACTGTGACATGGTCAGAGAGGCGGTAAAGACCACAAAGCTCCACAAGCTGGTGGTCATCTACCGCGGAGCGGAAATGGTGGGTTGCGAGGAGATATAAAACTTAACTCACATTGCAGCCACTCGTTATGTAACTGTAACTCCTTGACCTGTGTGCTGGCAAATCCCTGATGAAACCTCCCCCATCGGAGTTCATCAGGGATTTTTTGTTTTTGATGGGTATTAATCCCGATGTCTTGGTTCCGGCTCCGCCACCATTGCCGTTTTTTCATCCGGCAATTCATACCTCCTGATATGATGATCTTCCAGGAAGATATGGTTCAGCGTAAAGGCCAGCGACTCCAGGGTCTTCTCCCTGACAGCCGGCTTCAGTTCACATTCCCAGATGACGATGGTATGCCATCCCATTTCAGCCAACCGATGCAGCACCTCATGGTCCCGTTCCCGATTCCTCCTGATTTTATCCTGCCAGAACTTGGTATTCGATTTCGGCATCACATAATACTTGCACCCTTCATGTCCATGCCAGAAGCATCCATTCACCAGAATGCAGGTACGATACTTCCTGAGCACAATATCCGGTTTTCCCGGCAACCGTGGATGATTGAGCCTATACCTGAATCCCCTAGCCCACAGGAACTTCCTGACAAGAATCTCCGGTTTGGTATCCTTGCCCTTGATTGCCGCCATGTTATGGTGGCGCTGTTCTATGGTCATTCTATCTGGCATACGCTTAATTTATTAAGACATCTTTTTCCTAATCTAATCCCCCCATTCGATACAAAATTAATCTTTTCTCCTGAAAACACAAAAGAAAAAGCCCAAAAACTTGCATAAAAGAGAAATATTTCTTATTTTTGCAGCAAATAAAAAGAAAAAACGATGGCAAAGGAAAATATAGACTTATCAGTAGTCCTTCATGATGATAGCGACTATAAGGACTGGCTCGTAGAACTCAAGGAGCGATTCTACAGCCATCGCCTAAAGGCATCTTGCGCTACCAATGGCTACCTGTTAGACTTCTATTGGAAGCTGGGACGAGACATTGAAGCTAAGCAATATACCAACAATTATGGTTCTGGTTTTTACAAGAATCTCAGTCAAGATTTGAAAAATGAAATGCCGGGGGTAAAGGGATTCTCGCCAACCAACTTGAAGTACATGAGCTACTTTTATAAGCTCTATGCTCCATTGGCTGCAAATCGTCAGCAAGCTGCTGACGATTTTGAAGAGAACTTGTATAAAACTGATATTCAATCAGTTGCAGAACAAAACAAAAATCGTCCGCAGCTTGCGGACGATTTCAAGATGCTTTTTCTCATTCCTTGGGATCATCATCGCCGTATCATCGATAAATGTAAGAATGATATGGACAAAGCCTTGTTCTTCGTAAGAAAGACTTGGGAGAACAACTGGGGACGTGACGCTCTTCTCAACTGGCTTGATACCGACCTTTATGAGCGTGACGGCAAAGCCATCACAAACTTCCAATCCACGCTCCCTGCTGTGCAGAGTGACTTAGCGCAACAGATAACAAAAGACCCTTATCAGTTGGATTTCCTTAATCTTAGGGAGAAATATGACGAGCGTGACATTGAAAATGAATTGGTGAACAACGTTACACGTTTTCTTATGGAACTTGGAAAGGGATTTTCCTATATGGGCAGACAATTTCGTTTGGAAGTAGGTCAACAGGAGTTCTTCCCCGATTTGCTTTTTTACAATACCCACCTCCACGCCTATGTGGTCGTTGAGTTAAAAGCCCAGTCGTTCCATCCATCGTTCTTGGGGCAACTGAGTTTCTATGTATCTGCCATTAACCATCAGTTCAAGACCGATATAGACAACCCGACCATCGGCTTGCTCATCTGCAAGGACAAAGACAATGTGGTGGCGAAATACGCCTTGGAATCATACAAGGAACCGATGGGAATATCAGAATATCAACTATCCAAACTCTTTCCGAAAGACTTTAAGTCTTCTATGCCGACTATAGAGGAATTGGAAAAGAGATTAAAAGATAATCAAGAATAGCTTTGATAAAAGAGAAATATTTCTTATTTTTGCATTATCTTTATAGGATTAAGAGGAAAGGACGAAAAATGGAAAAAGAAAACAACAGAATACAATTACCCCTAGAAGAAATCAAGCTCGCCTTCGCTGCATCATGCGTTGAGGGAGCCGCAAGAAAGCTAGGGGTATCATATATCGAGATATACGAAAGAATGAGAAAAGTTGATTTAATCAACAAGTTCATTCTGCCCCACTATGATACGCTCCATACAGAAAGTAGAGAGTATCTTATAGAAAATGTCATAGAGTGTCTAACTAATTGGGAGAAGAAAGCTTCTCATCAATAAATACTTAGTTTATAATGGAACAGAAAAAATATAAACAGATCAACACAAAGACGCCTGAGATTCAAGAAATGATTCTCAGCTATCAGATAGGTGGCGTAGCATACGAACTATCACAGCGTCTCGAGATTTCGCCAGCCCTGGCTCTTGATCTCTTCTATCGCAGCAAGACCTGTGCCCAGCTCCACGATAAGCGCACAGGCTTGTATCTTATGAGCAATGGCTACATCGCCGATGATTTCATTTACGAGAAACAGAGAGGATACTAAGCCGCAGTTTATACCTGAGATACCTTGCCCCACACGCTCTGAAGGGACAGGATAGCAAACAGAAATGAGCGGTAAGAAACTCGACAGGTTCCGCAAGGTCTGCGCATCGGTACACTTTATTCCTCCTCGTCTCTACGCCTCCTTTGCCACTTATAATCATTATACAATACCCAGAAACCGCCTCCCCAAAAGAAGAGACAGCCCACTATTCCCACTACCTGACAATATGTTTCAGATGGAATTCTTCTTGATACTTCCGGATGAAGAAACATATTAATGCCGCCACACGCAAAAATCAGACACAACAGGTAAAACTTAATTTTAATCGATATTTTCTTCCTATAAAAAAGGAAACAAACCAAAGAAATACCTACCATTAACATTAAAAATAATGAAGATATTCTCCCAAAAGAAAAATCTTCATGCCCCGACAACCTAAGGTATAACTTGTATATGGAAGCAGCAACCAATACCAAACCAACAGCATAACCTAGCAAAATCACTTTTCGATTATCTTTAGAATTGAAAAGTGAATCCACGTTCTTCCAATATTTATCCATATCTTTCATAAGCCTCATTCCTATAATAAAAGTTACTGAACTTTCTCAAGTTATCGCCTCACGCCCTGAAAGGGCAGAAGCACCTAGCCCTAGGTAACACCCTGTGTTTTAAATTATTTTGCCCTAATTCTTAATAATTCATCTTCCGAAAGACCAGTATATCTCGCGATTTTATCAACAGGTTCATTTTCCATCAGCATATTCTTAGCTACTTCTATTTTAGCCTCTATGATAGCTCCTTTATATGCTGCAATATGGTCACGCATCACCTTTATTGCATCATCATATTTCTCTTGATCTTCCTTGCAGAGTGCAGTAATATCCTCTATCGCAGCAAGTTTCTGGAAGAGTTCATTTCCTGCCAAAGAAGGTATTTTGTCCAATATACTCATATTATTTAATTCTATTAAAAGAAACCATTCTTATATCAATTAACACCATTCATTGGCAAAATTAATCTTTTCTCACGAAAACACAAAAGAAAAAGGCCAAAAACTTGCATAAAAAAGAAATATTTCTTATTTTTGCAGCAAAATAAGCTGTAGAAATATGACAACAGAAGAACAATATAAAAATTTCATTAAGAATTGCACTACCTCACCAAATAGTGTCAACAACTATAGTGACTTTAAGCGCATCAATAAAACTGTAGCCAAAATCAAAGGAGTTGATTCCTTTGATATCTACTCTTGTGTACATACCAAAGAATTACAAGATATCATTGATTCACTTAACAACAATGAAGAATTCAAGCAGTATGAGAAAACTGGTAGTAACCAGTATTCAAACGCCCTAAAGACATACATGCGATTTCTATGCGCCAAGGAACTTTTCTCGAACGAGATTAAAAAGACAGAAGCTCCAGCAAAGGCTACAGGACTTCAGCAAATTTACTATGGTGCTCCCGGCACAGGTAAATCAAAGGCTATCAAAGATTTGACCTTTGGTGAAGATGTTATTCGTACTACATTCCATCCAGACTCTGATTACGCCTCTTTTGTAGGTACATATAAACCTATTACAGAAGAAGTTGATCTCCGAGATTGCTATGGGAAAAAGGTCATCGATGACGAAACTGAGGAAGTTGTGAAGGAAGAAAGAATTGCCTACAAGTTCATTCCTCAGGCTTTTCTCGAAGCCTATGTGAAAGCGTGGAAGAAACTAAGCAGTAAAAAGGGTGAAAAGATCGATAAAAGCGAAAATAGAATCCACCCAGCACTTCTCGATACACCAGAAATTTTCACAAAGAATAAAGCATCAAAAAAGCAATATCTTATTATCGAAGAAATAAACAGAGGAAATTGCGCCCAGATCTTTGGTGACCTTTTCCAATTGCTTGATCGCAACGAATATGGTTTTTCTGATTATCCTATCATTGCAGATAAGGATATGCAGAAATTTCTTAAAAAGGAATTTGAAGGATGGGAGATTACGAATAAAGAAAAATCAATCAGCTCTATGGCGAAGCCAATATGGTAAGCCTCATCATGAAGGGAGAACGACTTGTTTTGCCTTCAAACCTCTATATTTGGGCAACAATGAATACCAGTGACCAGAGCCTCTTCCCTATTGACTCTGCCTTTAAACGTCGTTGGGATTGGAAGTATGTGCCTATTCGTGAAGGTCGTGACAAAGCAACCAATGCTCCTCTCAACTGGTACATCAATACGGGTGATAAGCAGTATGACTGGTGGTCATTCGTCAGCCAGGTCAACAAGTTGATAGGTTCACTTACCAATTCTGAAGACAAGAAACTCGGCTATTTCTTCTGCAAGGCAAAAAATGGAGAAATCGATGCCGACTTGTTCGTTAGTAAGGTTATCTTCTATCTCTGGAATGATGTGTTTAAGGACTATGGTTTCGATGATAAGGACTTTCAGGATGAAGAGGGCAAAATTCTGTCTTTCGACCGATTCTACGAGGATAAGAACGGCAAGACTAACGTTGATATAGCTAATGTTGAGTTGTTCCTGGATAATTTGGGAGTAGAAAAAGCCTCTTTTAATAAAGAAGAAGATGTAGACGATGACGATTCTATTGAAGAAGAAGTTGAAGACAGTTCTACAGAAAAAAGAAGCAGAGACAATTCACATTATACAATTAACGGTCAAGGCGACTATAAGAAAGGCCCATTAGCCCTTGCTGTATTACAGAATTACACCAATAGTAATCCATCAAAGACTGTAAAGGAAATTATGGAAGATTGGACCCCAGTAGTAGTAAATGTCCCACACATGCTCGAAACACAAGAAGAATATAACACAAGAATCTCAAATTCTAAAGATAAAAGCAATCGTAGCAGAGCCAATATTGTAAAATGGGGCAACAACAATGTTATCTATATTTCTACAGAATGGAACATAGATACCATCTCTGAGTTTATCCAAAAGGTAAATGCGCAAGATTGGGGTATTAACATTGAGAAAATAGAAGAATAAGCAGATTATGAGAATCCTCATAGAAGAACATCAGTATCAGGCTGAACAGATCAAGGATGTCCTGCACGGTATCGACGCCATGCAGGACATCGATGGCAACGTCAGCGTCAACTACGTTGGGTATTACTACAATACCCAACTGAACGATTGCGTCTTTATTTTGCCAAAGGTACTGCTGGAAGACACTCCAGAAGGCGAAAGAGTTTTTGGCAAATACGCCCCAGAAAACATCGTCAACCTGAACCAGAACAACCCTCTTTCTCAACACGAGAAAGACTTTATCTACGAATTCTCCGTCTGGATATACCGCACCATCGAGGTTTACAACAATACCACCAGAAACGGTATCGTCTATCACCAGAAAATAGCATGTCTCGGAAAAAGTACCCGACAAATCAACAATACATTCCTCGATATTCTTCTGGCTCTCATAGACTTCAATAAGCATAACCAGGATTTCATCTTCTTCATCCTGAAGAACATTCATTCTGGTTACAACCGCATTCATTGGTCTAAGACCATATCCACCACAAGAGCCATTGTCTGCAAAAACAGTCCTGTTTATACCAATCCTGTTAACAGGAAAAAGCAGATCAACTTCGATGAAGAGTTACTGATTATTTTCTATTCCATCCTGAATTATATCAGCGAAAGATATGGTTTCACCAATCATATCAACTGCAACTTCCAGTTAATCACAGGTTATCGTTTCAAGACTTATCTGGATGGATTAGGAAAGACCAGACTCCTCCAGATAAAATACAAGTACTTTTCGGATAAAGCATTATATCTCTGGAAGTTATGCTATGACTTCTTTGACAACGCCAAGCGCATGAACATCCAGAAGGAACGTAAAGAGTATCTTCTGGTTAAGAGTTTCAATATCGTTTTCGAAGCCATTATTGATGAACTTCTGGGAGAAAAGAACATCCCAGCTGGTCTGAAAGAACAGGCTGACGGCAAACGCATAGACCATTTGTACACCTACCAGAACCTGATTACAACCCAAAATCAGGAGCCAGTTTATTACATCGGTGACAGCAAATATTACAAGCTGGGCCATGCCATCGGAAAGGAATCTGTATATAAGCAGTTTACGTACGCCAGAAATATCATTCAGTGGAACCTGAACCTCTTTATGAATGACGACAAGGACGATGAAGAGCTTCAATACGACAAGCGTAACTTTGGCAACGTACCAAAGCTCCGTGATGATTTGACGGAAGGATATAACATCATTCCGAACTTCTTCATCAGCGCAAAGATGGCAGAGAATCTATCTTTCTCAGACCAGGTATCGTCAACCGACAGGGAACATAAGTGCTTCAATACTCAGCATTTCAACAACCGCCTGTTCGATCGAGACACCCTCCTAGTCTTCCATTACGATGTAAACTTTCTCTATGTCGTATCTCTGTATGCCCGTCATAATGAGCACCAGAAATTTTCCTGGAAGAACAGAGTCCGCAAGATATTCCGGGATGAAATCCAGAAAATGCTGGATGAAAGATATGAGTTCTATCGCCTCACGCCAAAAGAAGGTACTCAAGTAGAAGAATTCGTCAACAGGCATTTCAGAATGCTTATCGGCAAAATCTTCTCTCCATCAAAAGACAATGATTATCTGATACTTGCACTCGAAAAGAACAATTCTGATGAGAAGCTAAAAGAAGAGATAATAGAGGCTGCCAAGGAGAAATTCCATCTAGAGGGATTTGCCTTATCAGCTAACGGCAAGATTGACTAGCCTATTATAAGATACTTTTCACTACCCCAACATCCGCTGCAGCCCAGTCGAGATTTTTCAACTCTACAGGGCTGCACCATTTGCTATCAGCATGCTCCCTTCTGTTGAACCCATCAGCCTCAGCTATTGGAGTACACAGATAAGCAGTCATCGTTATCGAGAAATCGGGATACTCGTGATTCACGGTCACCAACTCTTCTCCTACTTCTACAGGATAATCCATCTCCTCCATCAACTCACGAGCCAACGCCTGTTGAGGAGTTTCACCAGGTTCTATCTTGCCACCAGGAAACTCCCATTTATAGCTGGTATATTCAAACTTCGTCTTACCTTTCTGCATGCAGAGGTACTTGCCATCATGGCAAACCACGGCTGCTACTACATTATAATGTTTCATTGTCTTTACTTCTTAAAATGGTCTTTACTCCTTTTTAAAACTATACATTTGCCAAAGTTGCCGCATACTCATATACAGAACCAGGCATTGGAGTCTTAAGATTCCAAACTATCTGCATCGGCTTATTGCCAGCATATTTATCAAGAGTAACCTTACCCAGATAAACATATCCAAGGGTACGATACTTGTTTTCTGCCGCATTCTTCTGCTTTCTCACAAACAGCAGCATTTCTCGTGAACCCTTTATATAACTTTGACCAGTAGGCGATTCTTGCCTAACAGAGTTCTGCGTCTCCCAATGAAATTTAACCGCACTTTGAGCAAAATCCTTATAGTTAGTATTCGAACCCTCTTCTCTATCCTTGATAACATCTACAAACATCGCTTCCATCGGAATTCCATTCAGCGTATTACGCTCACATCCCTCTCTACTAGATGACATCTTCTCTAAAGTAGAAGTTTCTATGGCTACCTGTATCTGAGCCTTGGTATATACTCCATGAAGTTTCAGCGGGAATGAATCTCGGAACACCGAGTTGTCTTCCTGCTCCAAAGCATTACAGCGAGACATCATTATCTCTGTCAATTGACAAACCTCATCTACAAAGACATCATCCTCACTCAATCTATTGAACATCTGCTGCAAGCTAACATACTCACCAGCAGAGATATACAAATCATAATATAACATTAATGCCATCTTCTTCTCCTTAGCTGTCAGCAAGCCCTCGCTTACCTTAAAACGGCGAACAGCCAAATCATGGATAAAACTGAAATAGGAATAAGAATCGGTAGAGAACCATTTCTTGCTCACAGCACGTGACAATTCTACATTAAATTCAGATGCCCTGGCTGTTACCCCAGCCAGATGACACAAGCCATTCCAAGTATTGCCATTATAAAGTTTTTCCAAAGGCACATGGGTAAGTCTGAGAAAAGAAGCAAGCGATAATGGCTCACTAAACTTCTGCTCAAACTGCTTGATGGTCTGAATGATTCTCGACTTCTTGAAACTATTGATATATCCCGTAATGTTTTGGATGATATACTCCTTTGCCTTAGGCTCTAATTGGATAGTACAACCCAGTGGAAGATGAGGAAAATCTTTTTCTACCTCTTCCTTCACACTCATTGATGTTCGTCCCATCAAAGCACGGAATCGATCCATATAATTGAACTCTGCACGAGAATGACCTACGAAATCCAAAACCGTGAGATACTGCTTATCCTTGGCTTTTCGAAGACCACGACCAAACTGCTGCAAGAAGATGGTTAAACTCTCTGTAGGACGAAGGAATAACACGGTATCTATAGCTGGAATATCAATACCCTCGTTAAACATATCTACCACAAAGAGATAGTTGATTTTCTTCTCAGCCAGACGCTTAATCTCAACATTTCTAAACTTAGAGTTCTCGCTCGTTAAAACAGCAGACTTCAAACCTGCCAAAGTAAACTTGGCATTCATGTAGTTGGCATGTTGCTGATCTACACAGAAGCACAATGCTCTAACATCATTATAGTTAGGCAAATACCTCTCCAAGGTCTTGAAGATAACGTTCGTACGCAAGTCGTTGTTGGTATATATCTTGGAAAGTTCGGAAGCCACAAATCTACCTCGCTCCCATTTCACCTCAGACAAATCCACCGAATCTGTTATGCCAAAATAATGGAATGGTGACAGCAAACGATTATTCAAAGCTGTATCCAAACGTATCTCTGCCGAAATCTGATGATTGAAGTATTGGGTAATATCGTTATTATCCATTCGCTCAGGGGTAGCAGTAAGTCCCAGAAGCACCTTGGGCTTGAACTTATGTAAGATTTTCTGATAGGTATCAGCTACTATATGATGAGCCTCATCAAACACAATATAGTCATAATAATCATCAGGCAGCTGGAGCTTGTCTAATCTATTATTCAGCAAATCCTTTGATGCAAAGAGATGCGAATACGAAGAAGCCTCATGCCCGCCATACCACATATCACCGAAATTTGGATCTCCCAACACTGCACGATAAGTGGCACAAGCTTGCTTGATAATTTCTTCACGATGTACTACAAAAAGAAAATTAGCCTTTGTATGCTGCTCTTTGAAACGCTTATAGTCAAAAGCTGCAATAACCGTTTTACCCGTACCTGTAGCAGCCACCACCAGGTTTCGCCAGTTATTGTGATAACGGCGTTCCTTCTCCAGCTTATCAAGTATATCATTCTGATATTCCTTGGCTTGCATCAGTTCGAGTACAGAATAATCTATTGCTGTTGAGCCCACGGCATTCTTGTCGAGTGCTTTCTTCAAGCGCTCGCTATCACAATTTAAATCGAAAGACTCGAATACATCTTGCTCCCAATACGTATCAAAGGTATTCTTCACGGTAGCAAAAATATGTGGCAGTTCCATCTGCGTTACCTTCACATTCCACTCCAACCCCTCGGTTAATGCCGCATGAGAGATATTAGAAGAACCAATATATGCCGTATGGAATCCGCTGTCTCTCATAAACACATAAGCCTTGGCATGAAGGCGATCTAAATCGCTATGATAAGAAATCTTTATTTCGGTATGAGTCAGCTTTGAGAGCTTTTCGATAGCCTTATACTCGGAAATCTGCATATAGGTAGTTGTTATCACCTTCAAACTTCCACCCCGAGCTACGAACTCCTGCAATTCAGGAAGCATCATATTTAACCCCGACAGACGAATAAAAGAAACCACGATATAAATCTCATCTGCCGACAGGATTTCCTTTTTCAGCTCGCTTATCATATTCACAGAGTTCTTGGCCCCTGTAAAAAGACTACTTTTGGTGAGAGATGTAAGAGGCGTTATGCGCTGGATATACTTTTGCAAATCGGGATAATCGCACTTGGTCTTATCAATGACACTTGTCAGGATAGAATTACTGGCATCTACCAAATCATCCTCATAATTTTCTATGGCAAACTTCTCGCCCAGTTCTCTTATCACATCATTGGTAAACTGAATGCACTTTTCTACTCCATTTTCCTGCTGAGCCACATCATCAATCGTATTTTGAATCAAGGCATAAAGATAGCGTGAAAGATATTGAATCGCTTCATCACGCCCAATTTCCTTCATCCCGATATGATATATTTTTCTATCATACTTTTCAAGTTTTACCTTGAAGAGCTGATTTATGATTTGTTCGTATATTCCAGCCATATTACTTGATGTATTTGTTCTTTGTTTATTCTCGCTTGCAAAAGTACAAAAAAGATTTCACTTACGTTACTTTTCTCATATTTTTTTTCAGAATGATTGCAATATACATGATTACGTTGCAGCGAAGATGACAGCTATTATATCAAAAACCGACTAGAACAATTACATATACTACTGAATATCAAGAAGTTCTAGCGACCCTGCGAAACGCAGAGTCGCTAGAATAGGTAGGTCTGGCTAATTGACTGTTGACGTAGAACAGTTAACTGTCTTACCTAGAACAGCTCACTGTCTTACCTAGAACAGCCAACTGTCTCCATATCTGCCAGTTGGCTGTCCATACGGTATTGCTAGACATGCTTGATTATGCTTGTCACGATTGGCTGTGTCTTGAGAACAATGATAGCAGCGAAAAAACAAAAGAGTTAGATCTAGCGACGCTGCGAAACGCAGCATCGCTAGACCTAACTCTATAGCTTTCTTACATTACTTTTCCTTAGCTCACATGCAGCTCATTACTCCGAGCTATGCGCCAATGGCTATGAGGACAGAAAGGCGTATAGTCGTATAACTTGAACTCCAAAAGAGACATACTTGAACCCCAAAAAGACATTCTTAAACCCAGAAAGAGACATTCTTAAACCCTGAAAGAGACGTACTTAAACCTTATTTGTTGATGAGAAAACTATGAGATGATATAAGGAACTCTATGAGATAACCTTCAGGAAACAATGAGACATGATAGAAAAACTTAGTGCGCTTTGCCACACCAGGCAGTCATCAAGTTAATGATTAATGGATTAGGGTTGGGGAATTACAAATCATAAGTGGTTGATAGATTTTTAGCATTTGCAACTACTTAATAATCTGCTATTTATTTGCATATCTCAATTATTTTTTGTACCTTTGTAGGTAGATAGAAACAATAGAAAATAGCAAATATGAGCAAAATAAAGGTACATGCCTGGGATATTCTTAGAATGATTCCAGATGAAAAAATCGCAAAAATAGCAAAAGACACGAAGGTGGATTATTGCGCCAAGGTATTAACCGGTGAGCGCCTTTTCAACCTTCTTGTCTTTGCCTTCTTGTCTTTGCCTTCTTATCTGCCGACCATGTTAGCTATAAGAGGAATTATGTCAATAAAGGAATCAGAAAAAGACTGCGAAAAGGTCAAAAGTCAAAAAGGTCAAAAGTGACTTTTGGGTAATGTGCAAAAAAGGGATGCCTGGAAGAAGGATTCCTTCTAGAGGCTCCCATAAGATGAATTTGGATAAAAAGGGTAATATAATTATTATATAATAATGTTCGCGCGCGTACATTAATTATATAGAACGCAATTATATAGAACACTCTGGATACAAGAACATCAAAAGTGATAAATCATGAAAAGTCACTTTTGACCTTTTTGACTTTTGACTTTTTTGACTTTTGACCTTTTTGCCTTTTGACCTTTTAGACCTGCTCCACCACAGCTAGATGGATAGCGGCTTTCGCCCATACCCCTTTTCCTACGTCGCCACGTAGCAATTCCTGCGTCGCCACGTAATATTTCCTACGTCGGGACGTAGGAAAAACCAGCTGCCGGAACTGCTTCTTCACAGTTGCCGGAACTGCTTTTTTCACAACTGCCGGGACACCCCGATACAACTGCCGGGACAACTATTGTTTTTCGGCGAAAAATGTTGTATCTTTGCATCGTCAATGAAACTCATTGATGGGGCACTCTGACGAACAGGTGTATCATACCCCTGCCCAGGAAGGATGCCCGAGAGAAACTAAATTATTCACTAAAAAAACTTTTGAATTATGGGTATTAAAGTAAAAGCTATCGAGCGCAACGTCGCTTTTGAGAAGGGTAAGCAGAAGTGGGCATACGTTATGCAGGCAGACCTCTACGGTCAGCTTACCCAGAGTAAGGTTATCGATGAGGCTGCCGTGCGCAGCGGACTCGCCAAGCAGGTGATCAACGCTGCCTGGGGCGCCATCGGAGCGGTAATCACCGCATGGGCCACCGAGGGTCACTCTGTGGCAGTGCCGGGTCTCGGTTCACTCCGATTCGGTCTGAACTCTACCGCCGTGGAGGATGTGAACAAGGTGAGCTCTTCGCTCATCAACCGCCGCTACATCATCTTCGTGCCAAACTCCGAAATCAGGGAGGAGCTCGCCAAGACTAGCGTCAACATTACTTGCTACGACCGAAACGGTAAAGTGGTGAAGCAGGTGACTTCTTCTGACAAGAACGACACCGATGACGGCAATGGTGGTAACAGTGGTGGCGGTGGTAACAGCGGCAATACCAGCCAGGGCGGTGATAACGCTGGCGGCAGCGGTTCGCAGGGTACGGGTTCTGAGGGAACCGGCTCAGAAGGTACCGGAAGCGATGACGGCCATGTAAATATCTAGAAGAAGGTGTGTCAGTTCACTGAAAGGTGGACTTGACACACCTTTTTTTTCGTTTCTTCATCTCTTCATCTCTATCATCCTTCGCTTTGTTCTCATCGAAATCTATCTTAGTTCTCACCTCTATCCATCTTAGTTAGCATCGCTATCTATCTTAGTTTTTATCACTAACTTCCTTTCTCCCCCATCCCCAATAATAGTGATTTTCTGTTCATTTTCTCCGAAAAAGTAGTTTTAATGAGAAAACGATTTAGTTAATTCAAGTTTTTTTGCTAACTTTGCACTTGATTTCAATAAATTAAAGTAATAAACTCATGTATCTTTAAGAAAGGCTTCTTTAAGAAAAGCTTCTTTAAGAAAATGCATCTTTAAGAAAGGAAATACTGTATGAAGAAATATCTACTCAATAAACGTCACGCCTTGGGCACCTGCCTCTGCGGCATCTCGTGTATGATGATGCTGGGGGCTTGCGATACCGTGTTCGACGTGCACCCCTACGATGTGAGGGTGAACGGCGAAACCGACCTGAATGCCAAGAATATAAGAAAGATTGAACAGGCGGTGAAGAGCAAGGATACCATCCGATTCGCCGTAATCAGCGACAGCCACCAATGGCTCGACGACCTGAAGGCCGAGGTGAACGATATCAACCGCCGAAAGGATAGCATCGATTTCGTGATTCATTGCGGCGACATCTCTGACTTCGGGGCTACTAGAGAGATGAAATGGACTCGCAACAGATTGCAGAAACTGCAGATGCCTTCGGTGGTACTGCTGGGCAACCACGACTGTCTGGGAACGGGCAACCAGTCGTATGAGGTCATCTTCGGAAACCCAGATTTCAGTTTCATCGCCGGAAGGGTGAAGTTCGTATGCCTCAACACCAATGCCATCGAGTACGATTACTCGCGCCCGGTGCCTAACTTCGACTTCATGGAGGCGGAACGTTCTGCCGATTCCACCGATTTCGACCGCACCGTGGTGTGCATGCATGCAGCTCCCTACTCCGAGCAGTTTAACAACAATGTGGCGAAGGTGTTCAACTATTACATTCACCAGTTTCCTGGCTTGATGTTCTGCCTGGACGGGCATGGGCATCACACGAAGCAGGAGGATTTGTATGGCGACGGCACCATCTTCTATATGGCAGCCAGCAGTTCCTTCCGCCAATATTACATATTCACTATCACTCCAAACGATTACCATTATGAGATTATCGATTTCTAGATATAATTATTTGAGAAAAGGGGGATTGAAATTCTGCCTGGTTTCTTGCCTATTGCTGATGGCTAATGGGCTGATGGCTAACGGAATGACGGGGGAAGTGATGGCTTCGGAAGAGTTGGCTTCGGAAGAGATGGCTTCGGAAGTGATGGCTTCGGAAGAGATGGCTTTGGATACGCTGAAGCTGACGGAGCTGACGGACGTGACTTCTCCGGAGGATTCGCTGACCCGATATGACAGGCGAATCATCCGCTATCGCAAGCACTGGGATGTGCTGATGCCTACCCAGTCGGTGATTCAAACTTGCGGCAACATGGGTATCATCTCGGTGGGTATCGGCTGGGATTACGGCAAGAGAAGGCAGTGGGAGACGCATCTGCTCTTCGGAATTATTCCGAAATATGATTCGGATGCCGTGAAGTGTACGATTACGCTGAAGGAGAACTTTATTCCCTGGCGCAGGGATCTGGGCAAGGGATGGCAGTTTGAACCATTGGAGTGCACGCTGTATCTGAACACGGTGCTGGGTCACGACTTCTGGACGAAGCAGCCTACGAAATATGAGAGCGGATATTATCCGTTTTCTACGAGGGTTCGCCCGAACGTTGGATTTGGCGAACGCTTCACCTACAAGATTCCGAACAACAGGCGCAAGCGTGTGAAGAGTATCACGATGTTCTATGAGTTGAGCACGAATGATATCTACTTCATGCGATTCTACCGCAATGGAAATGCCAATTTCTGGGATGTGTTCGGACTGTCGTTTGGAGCAAAGCTTCAGATTCTCTAGAGGATAAAAATGCTGTGGTATTGTAGATGGAGATGGGGGATTGCAAATCCCCCGGTTTTAAGAGGTCGAACATTTTTTGACGCCGGATTGCAAATCCGGCGGGACGCCTAACGGGAGACTTGAAGGAGATGCCTAGCGGGGAGACTTGAAGGAGATGCCTAACGGGAGACTTGAAGGAGACGCCTAACGGGAGACTTGAAGGAGACGCCTAGCGGGAAGACTCGGTGAAGCCCGCCAGGCGCTCGGCGGATTTGAAATCCGCCGTTAAAAAATGTCCCAACCTTTTTAGGATCTGCGGATTTGAAATCCGCAGCAATCAAATGTGAAAATAGAAAAGAAAAATGGAAACAGAGGAGATTATTCATAAACTGGAGGCGAAGGGCATTAAGCCCACCTCCAACCGTATATTGGTGATGAAGGCTTTGGCAGATGAGCAGAATCCGCTGAGTCTCAAAGACCTGGAGCAGAAGATGATATCGATGGATAAATCGAGCATCTTCCGCACTCTCACGCTCTTTCTGGAACACGATGCGGTGCATGCGTTCGAGGATGGCAGAGGAGTGTTGAACTATGAGTTGTGCGAGGAAGATGGGGAATGCGACCATCACGATGGCCATATTCATTTTTATTGCGAATCGTGCCATCGTTCGTTCTGCATGGAGGATATTCGCATTCCGAGTTTCGAGTTGCCTGAGGGGTTCTATCCCCACTCCATCTCGTTCGTCATCAAGGGGGAATGCCCTGAGTGTAGGAAGAAGCATCGCTGAAAGCAATGCTTGGTACAAAGGACAAAAGCATCGCTGAAAGCAATGCTTGGTACAAAGGACAAAAGCATCGCTGAAAGCAATGCTTGGTACAAAGGACAAAAGCATCGCTGAAAGCAATGCTTGGTACAAAGGACAAAAGCATCGCTGAAAGCAATGCTTGGTACAAAGGACAAAAGCATCGCTGAAAGCAATGCTTGGTACAAAGGACAAAAGCATCGCTGAAAGCAA
>USJX01000007.1 GCA_900555035.1 uncultured Prevotella sp. | reverse complement strand
GACTAATCTGATTCATATTTCTATCTTATTATTACTTGTTCTTAACAATCTGTGCAGTGAAAGTAGCCTCTGCCACCACCTGGTCGCCTACGAACATGTAGCCCTTCATAGAGCTGATGCCATGACGTACGGGTGCGAGCAACTCCACACGGAAGAGGAGGGTATCGCCTGGAACCACCTTCTTGCGGAACTTCACGTCGTCGAGCTTCATGAAGTAAGTGCTCCAGCGCTCAGGCTCTTCCAGCTGGTTCAATACGAGCAGACCGCCACACTGTGCCATCGCCTCTACCTGGAGAACGCCTGGCATTACTGGCTCCTCTGGGAAGTGACCGGTGAAGAATGGCTCGTTGCTGGTTACGTTCTTAACGCCCACGATGCTGGTAGGACCCATGGCGATGACCTTATCTACCAACTGCATAGGGTAGCGATGAGGCAGGAGCTGGCGGATGCGGATGTTATCCATGATTGGCTCCTCGTTTGGATCGTAGATAGGAGCCTGGATTTCGTGCTTGCGGATCTCCTTGCGCATGAGGCGGGCGAACTTGTTGTTTACGGTATGGCCCGGACGGGTAGCGATGATGCGACCCTTGATAGGCTTACCGATGAGCGCCATATCGCCGATGATGTCGAGCAGTTTATGGCGTGTACATTCGTTCTCCCACTGCAATGGGCGGTGCTGGATGTAACCCAACTTGCTGGCATCCATGTGAGGTACCTTGAGATGGTCGGCGAGCTGATCGAGCTGAGCCTGCTCTACCTGGCGCTCGTAGATAACGATGGCATTGTCCAAGTCGCCACCCTTGATAAGGTTAGCCTGGAGCAATGGCATGATATCGCGAACGAATACGAAGGTACGTGCAGAAGCAATCTCGTCAACATAGGTCTCCATTTTGTCGAGGGTAGCAAACTGGCTGTTGATGAACTTGCTCTCGAAAGAACACATCGCCGTGATACTGAACTCCTCGTCTGGAAGGATGGTGATGACAGAACCGTTGTCGTCCTTCACCTCAATCTTATGACGGATGATATAGTAGTCCTTCTCTGCATTCTGCTCCTGGATGCCTACGCTCTGAATCTTCTCTACATACATGGATGCAGAGCCGTCGAGGATAGGGAACTCAGGACCGTTTACCTGAATGAAACAGTTGTCGATGCCGAGGGCATAGAGTGCTGACATACCGTGCTCGATGGTAGAGATGCGGATATCGCCCTTACCGAGTACGGTGCCACGCTGGGTTTCAACGACGTTCTCAGCCACAGCCTGGATGATAGGCTCGCCTTCGAGGTCGATGCGCTGTATCTTATAACCGGTGTTCTCTGGTGCAGGATTGAAAGTCACGGTGAGGCTCAAGCCTGTGTGCAATCCCTTGCCGCAAAGAGAGAAGCTACCTTTCAGTGTCTTCTGTTTTGACATAATTATATATAGTTTTATTTATTTTTCTTTAATTCTTCAATCTGCTTCTTCAGGTCGTTGAGTTCCTTGTACATGTCAGGCAGGCGACGGAAGATGGCCTGTGACTTGAAGTAAGCACGCTGCTCCATAGGAGGAGTACCGATGAGCTGCTGACCGCTCTTGAGGCTGCCTGGCACACCGCTCTGTGCTCCGAGGAACACCTTGTCGCCGATGGTGATATGACCTGCGAGACCCACCTGGCCGCCAAACATACACCATTCGCCTACCTTGGTACTGCCGGCTACACCCACCTGTGCAGACATTACGGTGTTGGCACCGATGTCGGTGTTGTGGGCAATCTGAACCATATTGTCGAGCTTCACGCCCTTGCGAACGTAGGTAGAGCCCATGGTAGAGCGGTCAACGCAAGTGTTGGCACCAATCTCCACATCATCCTCGATGGTTACGATACCAATCTGAGGAATCTTGTCGTATCCATCAGGACCTGGAGCGAAGCCGAAGCCATCAGCACCGATGACGCAACCTGCATGAAGAGTCACGTTGTTGCCGAGCTTACAGCCGTGATAAATGGTTACGTGAGGGTAGATGAGGGCATTCTTGCCCACCTTCACACCCTCGCCGATGTAGGCGTGAGGATAAATCTGGCTACCTTCGCCTACCTCTGCGCCATCGCTGATATAGGCGAAAGCACCAATATAGACGTTTTCTGCCACTTTAGCCTTTGGAGAAACAAAGGCCAATGGGTCGATGCCAGTCTTCTTTGGTTTCATAGACTCGTACATCTGAAGCAACTTAGCCACACATTCGTAGGCATTCTTCACACGGATGAGGGTAGCGCTGACTGGGTGTTCCAGCTTCACGGTTTCATCGATGAGTACGATGCTAGACTTCGTGTCGTACACGAAGTGAGTATATTTTGGGTTTGAAAGGAACGAGATAGCGCCTTCCTTACCTTCTTCAATTTTGGCGAAGGTGTTGACTTTTGCATTCTCATCACCTTCCACACGGCCCTGAACGAACTGGGCTATTTGCGATGCGGTAAATTCCATATTTATCTATCTTCTAGTTTGTTCTACTTGAGTCTCCTGGTAAGATTTTCTTTAGGAAACACATTTTGTTTGCAAAAATAGCAAAAAAGATTTAAATACTTGTCATTCTTTCGTAATATTTTGCTTTTTTCGCCTATAAATAGGTATTTTTAAGGCGCAAAGCGTCTTTTTCAAGATACTTTGCGCCTAAAATCTTATTTTTGTGGGGGATTGCAAATCCCCCGGTTTAAGAGGTCGAACCTTTTTTTACGGCGGATTTCAAATCCGCCGAAACGCCCAGCGGGAGAGGATTTCAAATCCGCCGGGGCGCCTAGCGGGAGACTTGCTTGCCGGGACGCCTAGCCCAGCTTAGCAAGCTCTGCTGCCATTTGCTCCTGCAGCTCCTTTGCCTTCTGACCTGCTACCTCGGCGAAGTCATCGCCATTGCTGGCGTAGATGATGCCGCGGGATGAATTAACGAGCAGACCGCAATCCTTGATGATGCCATACTTGCATACCTCCTGGAGGCTGCCGCCCTGGGCACCTACGCCTGGAACAAGGAGGAAGTGGTTAGGAGCCACCTTGCGGATGTCCTCGAACATCTGGCCCTGGGTAGCACCTACTACGTACATCATGTTCTCATCGTTGCCCCATTCCTGGCTCTTCTTCAGAACCTTCTCAAAGAGGCGCTCGCCTTCCTTATCCTCTGTGAGCTGGAAGTCGTGGCTACCCTTGTTGCTGGTCAAAGCCAGGAGGATGACCCATTTGCCTTCATACTCGAGGAATGGCTTTACAGAATCCTCGCCCATATAAGGAGCTACGGTTACTGAATCGAGGTTGTATGCCTCGAAGAAAGTCTGGGCATACATCTTTGATGTGTTGCCGATGTCACCACGCTTGGCATCTGCGATGATGAAGTGGTGTGGATAGTGGATGTGGAGATACTTGATGGTGTTCTCGAAGGCAATCATACCGTCGATGCCACGGCTCTCGTAGAAAGCCAGGTTTGGCTTGTAAGCCACGCAATATGGGGCTGTTGCATCGATGATAGCCTTGTTGAATTTGAATATCATCTGTGATTCTGCACCCTGGATTTCTTCACTCTCTGTGATGCATTTTGGCAACTTATTGATGTCTGTGTCAAGACCTACGCACAAGAAGCTCTTCTTGGCGAAAATCTGCTCTACAAGTTCTTTTCTGTTCATAATAAGGTATCTGTAATGATTCATCGCTCCGATTATCGGAACGATGAATAAGGGTTTTACAATTCTGTTTCTTTCAGTTTCTCTGCGTTCTCAGCCACGGTCAGGGCATCAATCATATCCTGGATGTTACCAGCCAGGAAACCATTGAGGTCGTGGGTGGTGTAACCGATACGGTGGTCGGTAACACGGCCCTGTGGGAAGTTGTAGGTACGAATCTTCGCACTGCGGTCGCCGGTAGATACGAGGCTCTTGCGGCGGCTGGCGATATCATCTACATACTTCTGATGCTCACGGTCGTGGATGAAGGTATAGAGACGGCTCAAGGCACGCTCCTTGTTCTTTGGCTGGTCACGGGTCTCGGTACACTCGATGAGGATTTCCTCTACCTCGCCTGTGTTAGGGTTCTTCCAAGGATAGCGGAGGCGGACTCCAGACTCCACCTTGTTCACGTTCTGACCACCGGCACCTGAACTTCGGAAGGTATCCCACTTGATATCGCCTTCGTTGATGTTCACCTCAAACTTATCTGCCTCTGGCAATACTGCCACGGTAGCAGCAGAGGTGTGCATGCGGCCCTGAGTCTCAGTGGCAGGTACACGCTGAACACGGTGAACACCAGACTCGTACTTCAAGGTACCATAAACGTCTGTTCCGCTTACGGCGAAGTCGATTTCCTTGTATCCACCTACGGCACCTTCAGAGACAGATGTCACGCTGATGGTCCATCCCTTAGACTCGCAATATTTCTTATACATGGCAAAGAGGTCGCCAGCGAAGAGGGCAGCCTCGTCGCCACCGGCACCGCCACGAATCTCCATCTGAACATTCTTGGCATCCTCTGGGTCCTTAGGAACCAGGGCAATCTTGATTTCCTCTTCGAGCTTAGGCTGCAATGCCTCGTTCTCGTTGAGTTCCTCGCGCGCCATCTCCTTCATTTCAGGGTCGCTTTCGTTGGCGAGGATATCCTTTGCCTCCTTGATGCTGTTCAGGCAGTTGATGTATCGCTTGCGTGCGTCCATGATGTCGCCAAGGTCTTTCCACTCCTTGGTCAGCTTCACGTAGCGTGGCTGGTCGGCGATGACATCAGGGTCGGTAATGAGGGTGCTTACTTCCTCGTATCGGCTCTCTAAGCCTTCTAGCTTCTGTAATATGTTGTTATTATCCATTAATTTTAATTCTATTTTTAGTATTCGAATGTTCCGAATTCGCTCTTGATGGTCAGGCTGCGCTTGCCTTCCTCGATGTGACCCACAATCTGGGCATCGATGTTGAAGCTCTTGCTGATGGCGATAACCTTCTCGGCAACCTCTGGGCGAACATAGATTTCCATGCGGTGACCCATGTTGAATACCTGGTACATCTCCTTCCAGTCGGTCTCTGAGCAGTCGTGGATCGCCTTGAAGAGTGGAGGTACTGGGAACATGTTGTCCTTCACTACCTTGCAGTTCTCGCCTACGAAGTGCAGAACCTTGGTCTGGGCACCACCTGTGCAGTGAACCATACCGTGAACCTCTGGGCGAAGCTCATCCAGAATCTTCTTGATTACTGGGGCATAGGTGCGGGTAGGAGAGAGTACCAGCTCACCGGCGTTGATAGGAGAACCCTCAACCTCATCGGTCAACTTATACTTGCCGCTGTAAACCAACTCTTCTGGCACGGCGTGGTCGTAGCTCTCAGGATAGTTCTCAGCGAGATACTTGGCGAATACATCGTGGCGGGCAGAAGTCAAACCGTTGCTACCCATACCGCCGTTGTACTTCTTCTCGTATGTAGCCTGACCTGTAGAAGAAAGACCTACGATAACATCGCCTGGGCGGATGTTGGCATTGTCGATTACGTCGCTGCGCTTCATGCGGCAGGTTACGGTAGAGTCAACGATGATGGTACGAACCAGGTCGCCTACATCGGCAGTCTCACCGCCTGTAGGATAGATGCCGATACCCATCTCGCGCATCTCGTGGAGCAGGTCGTCGGTACCGTTGATGATAGCCGAGATCACCTCGCCAGGGATGAGCATCTTGTTGCGGCCGATGGTAGAGCTAACGAGGATGTTATCCACGGCGCCCACGCAGAGCAGGTCGTCGGTATTCATCACGATAGCATCCTGGGCGATACCCTTCCATACAGAGAGGTCGCCGGTCTCCTTCCAGTACATGTAAGCCAAGCTTGACTTGGTACCTGCACCGTCGGCGTGCATAATGTTGCAATACTCTGGGTCACCGCCCAAGATATCAGGTATAATCTTGCAGAATGCCTGTGGGAAGATACCCTTGTCGATGTTCTTGATGGCGTTGTGAACGTCTTCCTTTGCTGCGCTTACACCGCGCATCATATATCTATTGTTACTCATATTCTTACTTTGAACTTTGAAGTTTGAACTTTATGATATGCTTATTTTTCCTGGTGCCAGAAATCCCATGATGCAAAGGCTTGCAGCAAGAGCATCTCCAAACCATTCTTTACTGTGGCTCCATGCTCTTTTCCCTTCTTCATGAAGAGGGTTTCATCGGGATTGTAGATGAGGTCGTAGAGCAGCGTGTGGGTGTCCATTGCCTCGTAAGGCAGCGGAGGGCACTCATCTACATGAGGATACATGCCCACAGGAGTACAGTTGACGATGACATTGTATTCCTTGATGACCTCAGGAGTGATTTTATCGTACTGGATAGTACCTGGACGCTCGTATCGACTCACGAACACCGTCTCCAGTCCGAGTGATTTCAGACCGTAGTTCACCGCCTTTGAAGCGCCGCCTGTGCCCAGGATGAGCGCCTTCTTGTGATAAGACTCGATGAATGGTTCGATGCTCTGGGTAAACCCGATTACATCGCTGTTATATCCCTTGAGGATGGTTTCATCGCCCCTGTGCTCCACCTTCACCACGTTTACGGCTCCGATGGCATTGGCCTCCGGGCTTACGGAATCAAGATAGCTGATTACCTTCTCCTTGTAGGGGATGGTAACGTTGAGACCCTTCAGTTCGGGATTGGAATCGAGAATTTCGGGCAGGTCTCCGATGTTGGGTATCTCGAAATTGATGTATTCGGCATTGATGCCCTCGTTCTCAAACTTCTCGTTGAAGTAGTTCTTGGAGAACGAATGTCCTAGGGGGTACCCTATGAGTCCATACTTATCCATAATTTCTTTGTTTTTATTTGGTTGCAAAATAAAGGGTGCAGATGCCGAAGGTGAGTCTTGTGAACTCTGCCTTTTCAAAACCTGCCTTCCTGAACACCTCCATCATCGTTTCTCCCTGCGGGAATGCCTCGATGGTCTTCGTGAGATAGCTGTAGGCGCTCTGGTCTTTCGATATCAGCTTGCCGTAGATGGGCAGCACTGTATGTGAATAGATGTGGAACAGCTGCTTCATCGGGAAACTGACGGGTGTGGTGAGCTCCACGATGCAGAGATGTCCGCCCTTTTTGAGTACTCGGCACATTTCCCGGAGTCCCTGGTCCAGGTTCTGGAAGTTGCGGATGCCGAAGGCTGCGGTCACGGCGTCGAAGGTGTTGTCTTCGTATGAGAGGTGGAGGCAGTCTTCCTTGTCGAAGCGGATCACGTGGTCCAATCCCAACTGCTTTACCTTCTGTCTTCCTATCTCCATCATGCCCTGCGAGATGTCGGCACCGATGAGTTTTTCGGGGTGCAGCATCTGTGCGGATAGGATGGCGAAATCGCCGGTTCCGGTGGCGATGTCGAGCATTGTCTTTGGAGAGAAGGGCGCAAGACGCCTGATTGCCTTCTTGCGCCATCCCTTATCGATATCCCACGAGAGTCGGTGGTTCAGGGTGTCGTAGGTAGGGGCGATGTTATCAAACATCTCCTCTACCAACTTTCCCTTTTCTCCTGTGCCCTCGTAGGGCTTAATCTGTTCTTGTCTATACATTATATATAGTTTACTTGTGTGCAGCAAGCCACTCGCTTACGTTCTTCTCGATGCGGGCAGCGATGTCGCCTTCTTCGGCAGCCTTGTCGAACTTCTCGCCTGTGATGTGCTCGTACAGCTCGATGTAGCGGTCAGATACGCTCTCGGCATACTCGTCGGTAATCTCAGGCATAGTCTGACCTGGTTCGTTCATGAAGTTGTGCTCGATGAGCCACTGGCGAACGAACTCCTTAGAAAGCTGGCGCTGAGGCTCACCCTTCTCAAACTTCTCCTCGTAACCGTCGGCATAGAAGTAGCGGCTAGAGTCTGGAGTGTGGATCTCGTCGATGAGGTAAACCTTGCCGTCGCGCTTGCCGAACTCGTACTTGGTATCTACGAGAATCAAGCCCTGCTTGGCAGCGATTTCCTGACCACGGGCGAAGATGCGGCGTGTGTAGTCTTCCATCACGGCGTAATCCTCTGCACTAACAATACCCTGGGCGATGATCTCTTCCTTAGAGATGTTCATGTCGTGACCCTCATCAGCCTTTGTGGTAGGGGTGATGATTGGCTCAGGGAAACGTTCGTTCTCGCGCATACCGTCTGGCAACTTCACACCGCAGATCTCGCGGCAGCCCTTCTGATAGTCGCGCCATGCACTACCGGTGAGGATAGAACGGATGATCATCTCCACACGGAAACCTTCGCACTTCAAACCTACGGTAACCATTGGGTCTGGAGTAGCCAACTTCCAGTTTGGACAGATGTCTGTGGTTGTGTCCAGGAACTTAGCTGCAATCTGGTTGAGCACCTGACCCTTGAATGGGATACCCTTAGGCAGAACAACGTCGAACGCTGAGATTCTGTCGGTAGCGACCATCACGAGGATGTCGTCGTTAATGTCATACACATCACGTACTTTACCGTGGTAAACACTCTTCTGTCCATCAAAATGGAAATCTGTCTTTGTTAATGCTTTCATTTTACTTTGAACTTTGAATTTTGAACTTTGAACTTTATGATATGCTTTATTGATGATCTGCATTCTTGATGAAATCTATTTTTAAAGAATCATTCTGTTCATTCTTAATTCTGATTATTTTGAATTATCTTTTTCTGCTTTCTGAGCTTCCCGTGCTTCCGCTCTCTCCTTGTCATACTTGTCGTATGCGTTGACGATTCGGGTTACGAGCTTGTGGCGCACGATGTCCTTCTGCCCCAGCTTCACCACTCCGATGCCTTCCACACCATCTAGAATCTTGAGGGCTTCCTTCAGTCCGCTTCGCTGCTCGCGAGGCAGGTCTATCTGGGTCAGGTCGCCGGTGATGATCATCTTGGTGTTCATGCCCATTCGGGTGAGGAACATGCGAATCTGCTGTGAAGTGGTGTTCTGTGCCTCGTCGAGGATGACTACGGCGTCGCTGAGTGTGCGTCCGCGCATAAAGGCGAGGGGCGCTATCTGGATGATGTGCTTTTCCATCATGTCCTGCAGTTTCACGGCAGGAATCATGTCTTCTAACGCATCATAGAGCGGTTGCAAATAAGGGTCGATTTTATCTTTCATGTCGCCTGGCAGGAATCCGAGTTTTTCTCCGGCTTCCACGGCAGGGCGTGAGAGGATGATTTTCTTGATGGTCTTCTCCTTCAGGGCTTTCACTGCAAGGGCGATGCTGAGGTAGGTCTTACCGGTTCCGGCAGGACCCACGGCAAATACCATGTCGTTCTTTTCGTAAGCCTCGATGAGTTGCTGCTGGTTTTCGCTGCGGCTCTTGATTGGTCGGCCGCTGATGCTGTAAACCAGTACTCCCTTCACGGAGTCAGCCTTGGTCTGTTTTCCTTTTACTATATCAAGAATATCTTCTTCGTTAAGCATGTTATATTTGGCTAAGTGCTTGCGCATCAGTTCGATGTCTTCTTCTGCCTTAGCCATTTCCTCCTCGTCGCCAAGCACACGAAGCACGTTGTCACGTGCCACGATACGCAACTTAGGATACAGTGACTTAATCATCTGCAGGTGGGCATTGCCTACACCGTAGAACATCACTGGATCTACATCTTCGAGTATAATATGTTTCTCTATCAAAATCTTTATCTTTCTAAATGGTTTGCAACCTTAATGTTCTAAATAATGTTATATAACGCTGCAAAATTACTACTTTTCCTTGAAATGAGCAAATATTTCGATAGATTTTGTTACCTTTGCAGGAAATTTTTAGATATGAAGATAAGTAAGAATAGATATTTGCAAGGTTTTGTGGTTGTTGTGCTGTTTCTGGCTCTGGTTCGCCTGGTGTTTCCAAGCGTGGCTGAGCCGAGATTGGCGGAGAATGAAAAGGGACAGGATTCTAAGGAAGTGGATTCCCTGAAGGGGATTTCCGCAGCTTCTTCTGAAGAGTCTTCTACAGCAGATGATGCATCTTCTGCATCCGGTGAAGCATCTTCTTCACTCGTGGCTGATGACTTGAAGAAGGATGAGCTCTCTGCTGCGCCTGATACGGCGATGGCGGGCATGGCTTCCATTTTCTTCGATAAGGATGGCAAGGAGGTGAAGCACCGCATTTTCTCGGTGCCTCATTTCGGCAATACTTTCCCTGACCAGCAGGATGTTCAGATTCTGGCTGCCAACCAGCATGGCGTGGCTCCGGTTCAGAATCGTGAGGAGGCGGAGCATAGCAAGGGCAAACTGGTGTATGTGGGCAGCAATCCATTCTTTTATGTGGATAAGCTGAACAACAGTATTCCTTATCTGGTGCCTAAGGCATCGGTGTTGCTGCAGGATATAGGCAGGGCGTATTTTGATTCCTTGCAGATTAAGGGTATTCCGCTGCATAAGATCATCGTGACAAGTATCTTGCGCACCAAGGATGATGTGGCGAAACTCAGAACCCGTAATGGTAATGCCACCGAGAATTCGTGCCATCTTTATGGTACCACGTTCGATATCTGCTATAATAGATACAAGCAGATTCAGACCAAGAATCAGCCTCGCCGCCAGGTTCAGAATGATACCTTGAAGTGGGTGTTCAGCGAGGTGTTGAGGGATTTCCGCAATAAGAACCGCTGCTATATCAAATACGAGGTGCATCAGGGTTGCTTCCATATCACCGTGAGATAAAACTTTTGTGGCAAAAAATAAAGAAGGTGTGTCAAAGTTCATGACACACCCTCTTTTTGGAACCGATTTTTAGCTTTTTTCCTGAATCTTCTGAAGGTCAGCCTCTTCGCCTACCAGCCAGATGATATCGCCTTTTTCGAATACTCGGGTAGGCAGAACACGGGTCAGGTTCTCCCGACCCTCTTCCAGTCCTACCACCATACAGTTGTATTTATCCCTTATTCCGCTTTCTATCAGCGTCTTTCCCAGGAATTCGCTGCCGCCGCTGATGATGAGCTGGCGCAGCTTCATCTCCCTCTTTTCTATATCCACATCCTCAGGAGCAAGCTCCGAGGTGAGTGCTTGGGCAAACTTGTGATTCTGGTCGTCGTTGCCGATAATCTGAAGCTTGTCGCCAGGGAAAATCACCGTGTCACCGTTCGGAATGTTCAGGCGCTGCGAACCGCGGCGGATGCTGCTCATGTCGATGCCGAAACGTTCACGAAGATGAAGCTCCTTCAGCGATTTGCCACACCAGGTGCTATCCTCCGGCACCTCAATCTCACTGATGTGGATATCTCTATCCAGCAGATGACCCGCATAGAGCGGACGCTTCTCGCCGTTCACCTGGGCGGCAATATCGCGCGAACGCAGGTTGTGGATAAAGAGGCGCTCCATCACGATGCTGCGCTTCTTGATGTGGCGCGATGCCACCATCAGCAGTACCACCACGGCTCCGATGCAGACGATGAGCGCATTGGTGAAGCGGGAGAGGTAGTTGATGATGTAGAAGATGAACGCCAGGGCGATGATGTATCTCACCACGATGGTGAAGAGCAGCGGGATGCGGTTGATGCTGCTTTCCACCCACAGGCGCTTCCATTCCGGGCTGTGGTTCTTCTTCATCACGATGGCGCGCAGAAATGGCGAAATCAATACCACCGTGAGCAGACCCGTAAGGGCGTTGGCATACCAGTGCAACTGCCAGCCAGGCAGCAGATTGCGCATCAGCGGCAGCACGAAGGTGAACATCATGGCGATGGTTGCCGCCGAAAGGATGGAGTAGGCCACGGTGTTGATGACCATCTGGCGGATGAGCGACTTCCACTTGCTCTGCTGCTGCGTAGAAGGATGACTCATCGCAAAATGGTTCAGAATGTTGATGAACTTGCAGGGCAGATGCTTCTCCATTATCTGATAGGAAGGCAGAGCCAGGCGAATCATGTAGGGCGTGAGGAAGGTGGTAATAACGGATACTGCCACTACCACCGGATAGAGGAAGTTGCTGATAACCCCCAGCGACAGGCCCAGCGAAGCGATGATAAACGAGAACTCACCTATCTGAGCCATCGAAAAACCGCAGCGCATTGCCGACTTCAGCGATTCGCCGCCCAGCATGAATCCGAAGGTGCCGAATATGGCCTGTCCCACCAGGATGGTGCCCACCAGGGCGAGGATAGGAACGGCATATTCCACCAATATCTTAGGATCTACCAGCATACCCACCGACACGAAGAAGATGGCTCCGAAGAGATTCTTCACCGGTTCTACTAATTTGATAATCTTCTCAGCCTCAATGGTTTCTGCAAGGATGCTGCCCATGACGAAGGCTCCGAAGGCGCTGGAGAACCCCACCTTGGTGGATAATACCGCCATGCCGCAGCAGAGGCCCAGCGAAACGACGAGCAGGGTTTCGCCATTAATAAGCTTCCTTACGGAGCGCAGGAAGAGTGGGATGGCGAAGATGCCCACAATGAACCAGAGCACCAGGAAGAAGCCAATCCTCAATACCGAGGAAATCATCTGCTCGCCATCCGGATTGCTGCCTCCGGCGATGGCCGAAAGCATCACCATCATCACGATGGCAAGGATATCTTCCAGGATGAGCACGCTCATCACCATGGAGGCAAACTTCTGCTGCCTGAGTCCCATATCATCGAACGCCTTATATATAATGGTGGTGGAGCTCATGGCGAGCATACCGCCCAGGAAGATGCAGTCCATCCGGTCCCAGCCGAATCCGTGGCCCACGCTGATGCCCAGCATCATCATGCAGAAAACGATGACGATGCAGGCGATAACGGGCGAGGCACCCATCTTCACGATTTTCTTGAAGGAGAAATCCAAGCCCAGCGAGAAGAGGGTGAAGATGACACCGATGTCTGCCCAAGTCTGGATATCCGTCTCGTCCATCACCGATACGGTGTAGGGCATGTGGGGCGACACCAGGAAGCCCGCCACGATGTAACCCAGCACCAGGGGCTGCTTGAGCCGCTTGAAGATGAGGGTAACAACGCCAGCCACCATCAGGATGAGGGCGAGGTCTTTTACTAAAAAGGGAATTTCTGCCATTAGTTATAGTTTATAATTTATAGTTTATAGCGGCTTCGCTTAAAGTAGGGGGAAGCTGATAAAAATAATAGTTTATAGTAAATAAGAACTCTGCTTTGCAGCATGAATGCCCTATAAACTATAAACTATTAACTATAAACTAATCATTGTATTCTTCTGTGATTTCCGCAATCTTCACGATGGTATCTACCACCTTCTGCATCACCTGGATGCTCACAAATTCGTGAGGACCATGGAAGTTGACGCCGCCTGCGAAGATGTTTGGACAAGGAAGACCCTTGAAGCTGAGCTGTGCTCCGTCGGTACCGCCGCGGATAGGCTCCACACGTGGAGGAACGCCGCTCTCCTGCATCGCACGCAGCACAATATCAATCACGTGCATGTTAGGATCAATCTTCTCCTTCATATTATAATACTGGTCGTGGATGGCTGCGCTCACCGTACCCTCGCCGTATTTCTCGTTCATCTTCTTCACGCAATCCTCGATGAAATCCTTGCGAGCCTCAAATTTGGCTCTGTCGTGATCGCGGATGATGTAGCTGAGCTTGGCCTCCTCGCAGCGGCTCTCGATGCCGAGCAGGTGGTAGAAGCCCTGGTAACCTTCGGTATGCTCTGGAGTCTCAGCTTCTGGAATCATGTTCTGGAACTCCACGGCCAGGCGGCTGGCGTTAATCATCTTGCCCTTGGCATAGCCCGTGTGAACGCTCACGCCCTTGATGCTAATCTTGGCACCCGCAGCATTGAAGTTTTCGTATTCCAGGTCGCCCAGGTCACCGCCATCTACGGTGTACGCCCAGTCGCAGCCAAACTTCTCTACATTGAAGTGGTGTGCACCCATGCCTATTTCCTCGTCTGGGTTGAAGCCCACGCGGATGTCGCCGTGTTTGATTTCCTTGTGGTCGCGCAGGTAGCACATCGCCTGAACGATTTCTGCGATACCCGCCTTATCGTCTGCGCCGAGCAGGGTAGTGCCATCAGTAACGATGATGTCTTCGCCCTTGTGCGCCTTGAGTTCTGGGAATTTCTCTACGCTTGAGATGATGCCTGGGCTCAGTTCGATGTCCTCGCCGTCGTAGTTCTTGATAACGCGCGCCTTCACATCCTTTCCGCTGGCATCCGGACTGGTGTCCATATGAGAGATGAAACCGATGGTTGGGGTCTTTTTCTTGGTATTTCCCTTGAGCGTGGCGTAGATATAGCCCATGTCGTCCATCTCCACGTCGCTTAGACCTTCTTCCTCGAGTTCATGCTTCAAGTACTTAGCAAATTCAAGCTGTTTTGCCGTGCTAGGCACACTCTCGGAGTCTTCGCTCGATTGTGTGTCGAATTTTGTATAGTTTATAAAACGTTCTACTAAATCCATGTTCTTAATTATTATAATAATGTAGGGTGATCTCGGTGGGACTCAAACCCACGACCTCCAGAACCGGAATCTGCTGCTCTATTCAACTAAGCTACGAGACCATTTTACGAGTGCAAAGTTAATGATTTAATTTGAAACCGCCAAATATTCATGCCACTTTTTGTTCTGATATAGTAGAAAAAGTGAAGGAAGATGGCTGGATAGACCGAAAAAATGAAGGAAGATAGCTGGATAGACCGAAAAAGTGACGAAAGATGGTTGGATAGACCGGAAATGTGAGGAAAATTAGCGGATTTAGGGATAAAACCTCGGCAAAAAGATAGAAAACAAAGAAAAATGCTATCATTTTGCGAAATTTTTCGAGAAAATGCTTGCAGATTAATAATTATTTTGTACCTTTGCACCATCTTTAAAAGATAAGACATCAAAAATAGAAACATTATTAACGATAACAATATAAAATACTAAATAATGAGCAAACTGATAAAACCTGAGGGTTATAAGGCGCTGCTGGATATGCGCCAAACCGAAATGGGTATCAAAATGATAAAAGAGTTCTTCCAGCAGAACTTGGCCACCGAGTTGCGCTTGCGCCGTGTAACAGCCCCACTCTTCGTGATGCAGGGCTTGGGTATCAATGATGATCTGAACGGCGTGGAGCGCCCTGTAACATTCCCAATCAAGGATTTGGGCGATGCCAAGGCCGAGGTGGTTCACTCGTTGGCTAAATGGAAGCGTCTTACGCTTGCCGAGTATGAGGTGGAGCCGGGATATGGTGTATATACCGATATGAACGCCATCCGTGCCGATGAGGAGCTGGATAATCTCCACTCGCTCTATGTGGACCAGTGGGACTGGGAGGCTGTGATTACCAAGGAAGACCGCACCCTGGCATTCCTTGAAAATGTGGTTCGCCGCATTTATGCTGCCATCCTCCGCACCGAGTTCCTTGCCTGCGAGCATTATCCGCAGCTCAAGCCATTCCTGCCTAAGGAGATTCATTTCATCCATGCGCAGGATTTGCTCGATATGTATCCAAATCTTACTCCGAAGGAGCGCGAGGATGCCATCTGCAAGAAATATGGTGCCGTGTTCGTAGAGGGAATAGGCGGAAAACTGAGCGATGGAAAGAAACACGACGGTCGTGCTCCCGACTATGACGACTGGAGTACCATGGCAGAGAATGGCAAGGAGGGATTGAATGGTGATATCCTCATCTGGTATCCAGTATTGGGTCGCAGTTTCGAGCTGAGTTCCATGGGTATCCGTGTGGATAAGGAGAGCATGCTGCGCCAGCTGAAGCTGGAGGGCAAGGAAGATAGAGAGAAGCTCTATTTCCATCAGCAGCTTCTGAATGACAAGTTGCCATTGAGCATAGGTGGCGGTATTGGTCAGAGCCGCTTGTGTATGGTGATGCTCCACAAGGCACATATAGGCGAGATTCAGGCTAGTATCTGGCCTGAGGAAATGCGCCAGGAATGCGAAGAGGCAGGCATGCCTTTGATTTAATCTGATATTCCATTTGATCTCATATCAACATAATGAGGTTGTATAAGCATAACAGTTTCAATTTATATTGAAGAATCCCGGTTCACCTAGCAATAGGAGAACCGGGATTGTTGTTTAAAGTCTCCAGCATTTTCAGCACGCTCCCTTCTCTCCCTCCGTGCTCCCGTTCCAGGCGATTCCGTCGCCTGTCACAAGCCATTTCCATCGCCTAGAAATAATAAGTGCCCCCGAGTGTAGCAGCTCTATTTCCGAAATGCTGTCCGGCTATATCATGATATCTGCCCTCCAGGGTCCAGTGCCTGTTGATAGTCTTGTAGATACCCATTTCTGCATATAAGTTTGCCGGAGTATAGGCAGGCGTAACAGTATGCCTGCGTGTACACCAAATCATATTCGAAGTAAGACGCCAGCCGCCTGGCAGCGAAACTTGAGGTGCCAGCTTGAAAATCGCAAAATGGCTGTATTCCAGGTTTTTATTCATCGAAGTATGCTCATCAGCCCCATCGAAAATTTCAGCCTTTTCCCAGAAATAATTGAAGCCAGCCGTCAGTCTCAGAATACCCTTATGCCAGAAGGCCGTGGTACCTATGCCCAGCGTGTTGTCCCTATTCACGCCCGGCAAATCCTGGTGGATATTCTTTACCGAGGTGCTCACCACGAGATTTGGCTTGCTATACGTATATTTCAGTTCCGCCACATAAGCCAGGCGTTCGCTGATATCCGCCGTATAGACAGGCCTCCAAGCTCCCTCCATGTCGCCCGCTGTCACGAAATCGCCGAAATCAGGGTTGTAGATGCGGCGGCAGAACGTGCCCTGCAGCGTATGGCCAGGAGTAAACTGGTGATAGATGCTCAGCGTATAGCTATGATTGTGGGTGGTATGTTTCCACTTCTTTTCTGTCTCAATTAGTTTCGGACGGAAATGGATTGTGCGATAGCGGTCACCCGCCATGAAACCCCATTTCCCGATATTGTAATCTATCTGACCATAGAAATCCTGATAGTTGGAATGGTTGATATAACCCGCCACGCAGTTCTTCTCGATAGAAAAACCGCCCTCAAAACCAGCAGTAAGCCAAAGGTTTTGAGAGATAACAGGCGTAGCATACTCCACCACCACGAAAGGATAGGTAAGATGATTGCGATAAGGAGAAACACCGCTATTCAAGCCGCTTCCTCCATCCGTAGTCCCATCTCCTCCATCCGTAGCTCCACTTCCTCCATTATCGCTGATATTTTCAGCACCCAGAGTAAAGAGAATACTCGCCCCGTTTTCGCTCAGGGTTCGGGTGTAATCTGCCTGAAGATGATAGGCACGAACGAAATCGGCAGGTGTGTCCGAGAAACGGTTTCGGGTATAGGTTTGCATCGCATCCACCTCCAGCACATCCTTCTCCGTAGGAGTCCAGAGGATATTCAGCTTAGCCCCCTCGTGCGAATAATGGTTGATGATACTGCTGCTTTCACCGGGATAAGCACCCTGGTTATTATTAGAAGAGCGTTGCATGCTGCCCTCCACGTGGCTCAGAATGCGCAGCTTGTCCTGTTGGCTCAGTACGCTCACAATGCCCTTGCCTCCGCCATAGGTATCGCCAAAGAATCCAATTCTTCCGCTCGCACCATTTCCATCCTTTCCGTCTTTTTTATCTTTTCCATCGTTCACCCCCTTTCCGCTCTTTCTCAAGCTGATATCAATCACTTTTTTCAGACTACTGCAACCCTTCATCACTTCCGAGTTCTGGCAAACCTTGATGGTTTCAATTTCTCGTGCCTTAAAATGATGGAGCAGGGTAGCGTAATCCAGACCATATTCCTGGTTATCGATACGGATCACGAATTTTCCATATAGATTAGCAAAGGGATCACCGCCGATGATATTATTGCCATCCAGAGTCATCACCTCGGGGCACATCATCAGCACATCGAGCAGCGATTCCTCGCCCGTAAGTTCCAATTCTGGTACATGAATCATATATCGGTCGCCGATATGTTCTATTGGAGCCGCCATTACCTGCGGGTTAGTGCCTCCGAGCGCCATGGCTAGTAGTAAGAGGCGGCTGGTTTTTGTTATATTCTTCATCATTTATTCTTATTTTTTTTATTTTTTTCTTCATACTAAATTCTTATTCTCATTCCAAGATGCAAAGGTAAACAAAAAAACTGAAAACCAAGCCATTGGTCTCCAGTTTTTTTATATTCAAGAAAAAATCTTATATTCCTTTCTTCCTTCCTCGATCTCTTTCCATCCTCCCTTCATCTCTTTTCTTCCTTCCTAAAGCCTGTTTTCCCCTCTGCGCCCCCGTTCCAGGCGATTCCATCCTCAGTCCTCTGTCTTCCTTTCCTAGCTAAAAAGCTGTGTTATCAGTGGAATAGTAATAATGCTGCCCAGCGTAGTGATGAAAGTCATCTCAGTAATAAGCGAAGGATTCCTGCCATATTTCAGGCAGAACATCGTGCCGAAGCTAGCCACAGGCATTGCTATCACCACCGTGTTGATATTATTCACCACGTCGCTCACGCCGCAAACCTTGAAGAAAAAGTAAAGGCTCAGCGGAACCACCACAAGGCGGAGCACAGAAGCCACGTAAACCTTCGGACTGCCGATAATCTCCCTTACAGGCAGCTTCGCCATACTGCTTCCTATAATCATCAGGGCGGCAGGCACCGTCACGTTACCCACCATCGTAATCGGTCGGGCGATGACATCGGGCGTATGAACCCCAAAAGCCACCAGCAGTGCCGCCACGGCAGCCGCAATCAGAGCCGGACTCAGTAGAACCTTCGGGTTAAACTGCTTCACGCTGTATTCCCCTTTGATGAGCATTACACCAGCCGTAAAGATGAAAAACGTGTTCGGCATGTTGAGCAGGGCTGCATAGAAGATGGCCTTAGGACCGAAAATGCTCGAAACTATCGGGTATCCGATGAATCCCACGTTGGCAAACATCAGGGCAAAACCTATCATTCCCTGGTCGTCATGGTTCTTGCTGATGAGGCGGGGTACCCCGAAACCGAACACCAGCAGCAGGATATAGGTAAGAAAACCTATGCCCAGAAGCGGGAGAATGAGCGTGCGGTCGGGCAGTTCTTCTCCCATTACCGACGAGAGCACCAGCAGGGGGCAGGTAATATCTACCACGATGCTGGAAAGCTTCTTGTCAAACTTGTCGCCCATATAGCCCAGCTTACAGGCGACGTAACCCAAAATCACGATGATGAATAAAACCACCATCACCTCTAAATTCTCCATATATCCTGAAAATCTAATCTCTTATATATCTTGTTTTTGTAGGTAAGCCCCCGTGCGCTCTGTAATCCCCATCAATCTCAATCAATAAATCTCCTGGTAATATCGCCGTAGTTTTCAATACGGCGGTCGCGCAGGAATGGCCACCAGCGACGCACATCCTCGCTGTGTTTCAGGTCGATGTCAACCACCAGGCTCTCTTCCTCCTTGTCGCTCGCACGATAGTGAAGCTCGCCCTGAGGACCTGCCACGAAACTGCTGCCCCAGAACTGGATACCGTCAGTCTGACCGCTAGGATCCGGCTCGAATCCAACTCTGTTTACCGCCACCACAGGCAAACCATTCGCCACGGCATGACCACGCATCACCGTAGTCCACGCCTCACGCTGGCGCTGCTGCTCCTCCTCTGTATCGTATGTGGCATAGCCGATGGCTGTAGGGTAAATCAGGATATCCGCACCCTGCAGCGCCATCAGGCGGGCTGCCTCAGGATACCACTGATCCCAGCAAACCAGCACGCCCAACTTGCCCACCGAAGTTTGGATAGGGTTGAAGCCCAGGTCGCCAGGAGTAAAGTAGAACTTCTCGTAGTAGGCAGGATCATCCGGAATATGCATCTTGCGGTATTTTCCGGCTATGCTTCCATCCTTCTCAATCACCACCGCCGTATTGTGATACAGCCCCGGAGCACGGCGCTCGAAGAGCGAAGTAACAATCACTACGCCCAGATCCTTGGCCAGCTTGCCGTAGAATTCGGTAGAAGGACCCGGGATGGGTTCAGCGAGGTTGAAGTTCTCTACATCCTCTACCTGGCAGAAGTAGAGCGAGTTATGAAGCTCCTGCAATACGATGAGTTCTGCGCCACGCTTAGCCAGGTCGATGATGCCCTCGGCAAGGCGGGTCTTGTTATCGGCGATGTCCGCCGTGATGTGTAGTTGTAATAATCCTAATTTCATGAGTGATTTTTAATTCGATCTTTAATTCGATTTTTTATTTGATAGCCCCCTCCGGCAACTGCATGGTGAGGCAGTGGATGCTGCCGTGCTGGCGGATGATGGTGAGCGAATCCACGCCTATCACATCCCTGTCTGGGAAGGCAAGCTGAATCTGGCGCTTCGCCTCCTCGTCTTTCTCCGGCTGGTTATACGTAGGGTAAATCACTGCCCCGTTCAGAATCAGAAAGTTAGCGTAGGTGGCAGGCAGTCGGTCGCCCTTGCTGTTCTTATCCGTAGTCAGTTGGTCGCCCTCGTCGTAGATGGCATCCGGCATCGGCAGCTTGAGCAGGCGGTAAGGATATCCTTCATAATTGAACAGCTTCTGCAACTGCTTCTCCAGCGCCTGGAAATCCTCATATTGCTCATCCTCCGGGTCGTCGCAGCCCACATATAATAAGGTGTCGTGCGGAGCCACCCTCACGATGGTGTCAATATGGCCGTCGGTATCATCGCCCACCAGGTTGCCATGGTCCAGCCATACCACCTGCTTGGCGAAGAAGAAAGTCTTGAGCAGGGCATCCAGGTTCTCACGTGTGAAAGGCTGGTTTCTGTGAGGCGCCAGCAAGCATTGCGATGTGGTGAATATCGTACCCTTGCCGTTGCTTTCAATGCTTCCGCCTTCGAGCACGAAGCCCTGGTGGTTCTCCATCGCCGCATCAAAGGCACCCTGGTAGTAGAGCTGCAGGTTGATGGCATTGTCCTTCTGCCAGGCAAATTTCTCGCCCCACCCGTTGAACTTGAAGTCGAGCAGATGAATCGGGATGATATGAGAGTTTCGCTTGCCACGCGATACGATGCTGATTGGTCCGTGGTCGCGAGCCCATGTATCGTTGGTGTCTATCTCGTAAAGGTGCACGCGGTTCATCTGTCCCTCCGAAAGTCGTTCGGCGAGCATCCTCTGGGTACTTTCCATGATAGGTGTAACCACAAGCAGCTGCTCGTAGCGGGTGATGATGTCGGCAAGTTGCAGATAAGTGTTGGTTATCTGTCTGAGATAAGGTTTCCAGTCTGTACCACCGTGTGGCCAGGTCAGCATAATGGCGCTCTGAGGCTCCCATTCTGCCGGAAGTGCGAAATCGCAAGGTAATGCTGAATGATACATAAGCTATATTCTATTATTATATTGTTAACTATTCAATTCTATTTTATTCGTTCTCCAACCCCCTTAATAAGTTGAGTTGTTGAATTATAGGTGCAAAAATAATAAAAAAAACGGCAACTTCCATAATTTTTTGAAATTTTTTAGCGAAACTCTTGCTAATTTCATGAGAAATGCTTAACTTTGCAGCCTAAATTTAAGAATAAGACATATTAGGAGCGTGAAAATAAAACAAGTAGTTGATGCCCTTGAACATTACGCGCCTCTGCCCTTGCAGGAAGGATATGATAATGCCGGCCTGCAAGTTGGATTGACAGAGGCGGTAGAAATGTCAGGGGCATTGTTGTGTCTTGACGTCACCGAGGCTGTGGTGGATGAGGCCCTCGAGAAGGGCTGCAATCTCATCGTGAGCCACCATCCGCTGATATTCCGCAAACTGCAGAGAATCTCGGACGAGAACTACGTGCAGCGCACGGTGATGAAGGCCATCAAGAATGATATAACGATAGTTTCCATGCATACCAACATGGATGCTGTCCAGGGCGGCGTGAACTTCAAGATAGCCGAGAAGTTGGGATTGAAGAATCTCCTGTTTTTCGGCGGAGAGAAGGAAGTGGATGGTGTGAAGGGTGGAAATGGTGTGATGGGAGAAATCTCAGACGAGGATATACTGAAGGCTGCCCAGGCAGGAAAGCTTTCGGAAGAGGTGAAGGAGCATTTCGCCGAGGGTATCGCTGCCGACGACCTGGTGCTGCTGCTGCGCGAGCGTTTTGGCGTGGAGTGCGTGCAGTGCAACCAGCTCTTGCGCCGTCCTATCAGGAAGGTGGCGCTCTGTGGCGGGTCGGGTTCGTTCCTGCTGGGCGATGCGATAGCGGCTGGTGCCGATGCTTTCATCACGGGCGAGATGAGCTATCACGAGTATTTCGGGCATGATCAGGAGATTCAGATCTGCGTCATCGGTCACTATCAGAGTGAGCAGTTTACCAGCGAAATCTTCCGCAGCATCATCCTCTCTCATTTCCCTGATGCCAAATGCTGCATTTCGGAAATCAACACCAATCCTATCATCTATTTATAAAAAGCTTCAAAGCATCAAAAGAATAATAAAAAGGAAACAAAGGTTTAAAGATAAAATCAAGAAATTATGGCAAAGAAAGATCCTACAGATTTGACAGTAGAAGAGAAGTTGAAGACTCTCTACCAGCTTCAGGTAACCTTGTCAGGCATTGACGAGAATCGTGAGTTGAGAGGTGAGCTTCCTCTCGAGGTTCAGGACCTGGAAGACGACATCGCAGGTCTCACCACTCGTATCGAGAACATCCAGCGTGAAATCGAGCAGTTCGACCGCGCTGTGGCTCAGAAGCAGGCTGAAATTGCTGATGCACAGGCTAGCCTGGAGCGTTATCACGGTCAGCTCGAAACCGTGAGCAACAACCGTGAGTACGATACCCTGAGCAAGGAAATCGAGTTCCAGGAGTTGGAAATCGAGCTTTGCAACAAGAAGATTCGCGAGGGCTTGGCTAAGATGCGTGAGCGTGAGTACGACTTGCACAAGGCTGAGGAGCAGAAGGCCGACCGTGAACACGGATTGGTAGAGAAACGCTCTGAGCTTGAGGACATCATGGCTGAGACCCGTGAGGAGGAAGAGCGCCTTACAGAGAAGGCTCTTGAGCTTGAGAAGAAGATTGAGCCACGTTTGCTCGCCAGCTTCAAGCGTATTCGCAAGGGTGCCCGCAATGGTTTGGGCATTGTTTACGTTCAGCGTGATGCCTGTGGTGGTTGCTTCAACAAGATTCCACCTCAGCGCCAGTTGGATATCAAGATGCACAAGAAGATTATTCCTTGTGAGTATTGTGGCCGTATCCTCATCGACCCAGAGTTGGCTGGTGTAAAGATTGAGAATCCAAACACCGAGGAGAAGCCAAAGCGCAAGCGCGTATCTCGCCGCAAGAAGGCTGAGGATGCTGAATAATATTCTGAATAAAACGGATAAGTAAGAGTATTTTATAGTGAGAGGACATGCTGTAAGCTTTACTGCTTGGTGTGTCCTCTTTCTTTTTGTTTGTATTCTCTGCTCATTCTGGTGTATCCTCTTTTCTTTTGTTTGTATTCTCTGCTCATTCTTGTTGTAAATTCATTAGTTGCTAATCAGGCCTCTTTCTTGTTACGCGGTGCAAAGATACGGCATTTTTCTGATACCACCAAATTTCGGGTGGCGATAAGGCCCGATTTTCAGCAGCCTTTGATTCTGAATTTAGTTAATAAAGCTAACTCATAGTTTAGCGGCGGGAAAATCGTAGTTTTTGTGACGGAAAAACATAGAACTAGGAACGGGTATATATAACTGCCCCGATAGGAAGACTCCAGAAGTTGTGTGTAAGGCTCGCTGCAATGTGGGTACTACAAGCAAGGCTAGATAGAGCTGAATGAAACAATAACAATAACAGTTTTATTTTCCGAGGGTAGAAAAGAGTGTAATGAAATTTTATATATTATATATATAATATATAACTTTAATTCTTGCTTCTTTTCCGCTAGGGTGATGGTGCGGAATTTGAAACTGTTATTGTTATTGTTATCAGTTTTACTCTGGAGTTGTGTACATGGTGAGGAGCAATGGTCATAGCATCAGCCATGTACGGAGTAGTGCGGGAATGGTAACCTGTATCTAACCGCCAGTGGAATGACCACCAGCGGTTATTCATATTCCTTTAAATCCCCCTTGCCTTGTAGATTTTATCCTTGGCATCGTTGATTTCCTGGAACTTCTTCTCTGCGGCACGGCGCACGTCCTCGCCCAGAGCTGCTACCTTGTCGGGATGATGTTTCAGCGCCATCTTGCGATAGGCTGCCTTCACTTCATCGTTAGAGGCATCGGGCGTGATGCCCAGAATGCGGTAGGCATCCTCTAGACTTGTGGATGATGAACCCGATGAACTGCTGCCGCCATGCATGCCCAGCATCTGGTCAACATCCGATGGATCCAGCCCCATGTGGATGGCTATCTCCTTCAGAGCCTGAATCTCCTCGGCAGAAACCACATTGTCGGCCTGGGCTATCATCACAAGGAAATTAAGCAGCTGCAGGCGCTGCTCGTACATCATGTTGGCACGTATCTGGTGACAGCTGTCCTGTATCACGCTGCGATATTGCTGCATGCCCATACGCTTCTGCTGCTCAAAGAGTTTCAGAAGTATCTCCTCGCCTTGCTTCTTGGCAGATTCGCCGAAGTTCTGAAGAAGGAACCGGCGCACCAGCTCCATCTCGGAATGCATAATTTTACCATCTACGGCAATGATATAAGAAGACAATACCAGAAGCGAGAACATGAAACTGTTGCGCTCGCCCTCGTAGGCGTGCTGCTGGCCGTAGCCCTGCCCCTGCTGGCTTTTTCCGTAGCCGCTATAGGCTTCGTAGGCGTTGGAGTATTCGTTGTAGTTGTCGCCCCCGCCGTTGCCCGGCTTGTTCACCTCGTCCAGTCCGTGGTCAAAGAGTGAACCCAGGGCAAAGCCGGCTAGGGCGCCAAGAGGTCCGGCGGTGATGAAACCGAGGAAACCTCCTATCCATTTTCCTGCAGCCATGCTAGCTTAGTTCTCGAAGTAATAGAGGAACTGGGCGATGCCAGAAAGGGCTGGCTTGCGCTGACCTTCAATCTCGATGGTAAACTTGATGCTGGTCTTGCAGATGCCGCGCAGGTTCTGAATCTCATGGAGTGTTGCCACGAGGCGAACGCGTGAACCGGTAATTACTGGCTGGCCAAAACGCATCTCGTCCATGCCGTAGTTAACCAGCATCTTGATGTTGTTCACCTCGATGATCTGCTGCCAGAGGTAAGGCAACACCGAGAGGGTGAGGTAGCCGTGGGCGATGGTGCTGTGGTAAGGGCTTTCTACCTTGGCGCGCTCTACATCTACGTGGATCCACTGTGGGTCGAGGGTTGCGTCTGCAAACTTGTTGATACGATCCTGGTCAATCTGCAACCAGTCTGACTCTCCTAATTTCTCACCCAGGTGAGAAGCAAATTCCTCATAGGAATTGATAACTAACTTTGCCATTTTTTATCTATTTTAATAATTTGTTATTTTCCGTCTTCCGTCTTCCGTCTTCAGCTTTCAGCTTTCAACTATTAACTTCTAACTTTTAACTTTCAACTCAAATCAGTCTCTTCTGAAGATATCGCGGGTATATACCTTCTCCTTTACATCGTCCAGGCACTTGTCGTAGCGGTTGGCGATGATGGCCTGACTCTGGCGCTTGAACTCCTCCAGGTCGTTCACTACGAGGCTTCCGAAGAAGGTGCTTCCGCTCTTCAGCGTTGGCTCGTAGATAATCACCTGGGCACCTTTTGCCTTGATGCGCTTCATGACGCCCTGGATGCTGCTTTGGCGGAAGTTGTCGCTGTTGCTCTTCATCGTGAGGCGATATACGCCAATGGTGCAAGGCTTCTCTTCTGCCTCATTGTAGTTGTTCTGGTTGGCGTAGTCGTAGTAGCCAGCCATGTTGAGCACGCGGTCGGCGATGAAATCCTTGCGGGTACGGTTGCTCTCAACGATGGCCTGGATCAGGTTCTCAGGCACGTCGGCATAGTTGGCGAGCAACTGCTTGGTATCTTTAGGCAGACAGTAGCCGCCATAGCCGAAGGATGGGTTGTTATAGAAGGTGCCGATTCTTGGGTCCAGTCCCACACCGTCGATAATCGCCTTGGTGTCGAGTCCCTTCATTTCGGCGTATGTATCCAGCTCGTTGAAGTAGCTTACTCTCAGGGCGAGGTAGGTGTTGGCGAAGAGCTTCACGGCTTCTGCCTCGGTAAGTCCCATAAAGAGGGTTTTGATGTTTTCCTTGATGGCTCCCTCCTGCAGCAGGGCAGCGAAGGTGTGGGCTGCCTTGTCAAGACGCTCGTCGCCCTCAGGTCTTCCCACGATGATGCGGCTAGGGTAGAGGTTGTCGTAGAGAGCCTTGCTTTCGCGCAGGAATTCGGGTGCGAAGATGATGTTGTTGCTGTTCATCTTCTTGCGCACATTTTCGGTGTAGCCCACTGGGATGGTGCTCTTGATAACCATGATGGCATCCGGGTTCACCTGCTTTACGAGTTCTATCACCTCTTCTACGTGTGAGGTGTCGAAGTAGTTTCTCACAGGGTCGTAGTTAGTAGGTGTGGCGATCACCACGAAGTCGGCATCCTTGTAGGCAGCGGCTCCATCGGTAGTAGCCTTAAGGTTGAGTTCCTTTTCTGCCAGGTACTTTTCTATGTAGTCGTCCTGGATAGGCGACTTTCTTTTGTTGATGAGTTCCACTTTCTCTGGAACCACATCCACAGCCACTACCTGGTGGTGCTGGCTAAGCAACGTAGCGATGCTGAGTCCTACATAGCCTGTTCCGGCTACGGCTATTTTCATATTGTCTGTTGCCATTACTTTTTGATTTTAAAATTTCTGCAAAGATAATAATAAATAGGTAGAAAACAAAATGTAGCGCTGAATTTTATTAAAAAATAACTGTACTTGCAGTTGTTGAGCCTGGTATATACATAATTGTAAACTCATAGGAAATCCGTGTAATCCGTGTAATCCGTGCCTAAAACTGGGCATAAAACACCGCAATATAGCTTAAAAAGCCCCTCTAAAATTTGCGTATTTCAGAGCAGTTGTACAGTCGCCTGGAAATATGCAAATTTTGGAGGGGATAAATGGGGTGTTTTGACGGTAATTATGGAAAAATAGAATAGAAACGGACAAGCCTGCTTTCTGTCTTCTTTCCTTATATTGTCAATAAATCGGAGTATTCGGGAATGTCTTCAAGGAATACGTATTTTTTACCGTCATAGTCCATCTTGCAGATGTAGTGCTCCAGTCCGTTGCTTACCACTAGGAAATCTACGTGGAGCAGAAGATTATATACCGATATCTGGTCGAATACCTTCTGGGTGATGGGAATGTGGGGCGCCTTGTATTCGATAATCATTCTGGGGCGCAGCTCGCGGCTATAGAGCACGCTGTCGGCACGCAGCGTCTTGTCGCCGCATTTCAGCTGAATCTCGTTGGCGATGAGGGCTGCTGGGTAGCCCTTGTGTTCTACCAGGAAGTGAACGAAGTGCTGGCGCACCCATTCTTCGGGCGTGAGCGCCACGTATTTTCTGCGTAGCACATCCAGGATTTTAGGCTGCTGTCGGGTGCCCGAAACCTTGATGTCGAAAGTTGGTAAGTTCAAGCGAATCATATTTCTTTTTTAATTTCTCTACCTTATTATATATATAGTTCGATTTATTTTTGTACCTTTGCAGGTGAAAATGCAGGCTCCCGGGGTGTACGATGGACTGGCTCCTAGGCTGACTCCTGGGTAGGTTCCGGGCGCTGCATGGTAATAACAATGCAAAGATACAAAAAATAAATCAATGGCAGAAAAGAAAAGTGCAATAAGTTACGAGTCGATCATGAAATCGCTGAAGGCTCGGGAGTTTGCGCCTGTCTATATCCTGATGGGCGACGAACCTTTCTACATCGATAAGATCTGCGATTATATCTCGGAAACGGTGCTGCAGCCTGAGGAGCGCGACTTCAACCAGGTGGTGCTCTTTGGTGCGGACATCACGGCTAGCCAGCTGGTGGACCAGTGCAAGGGTTTCCCGATGATGGCAGAGCATAGGGTGGTGATTGTGAAGGAGGCACAGAACCTGAAGAATCTGGAGCCCTTGGAGAAGTATTTCGAGAAACCGATGGCATCAACCATCCTCGTGTTTTGTCATAAAAACGGCTCGATAGACCGTAGGAAGAAATTCCTGCCCCGCGCAGAGAAGGTGGGTGTGGTCTTTGAAAGCAAGAAACTCTACGACCGGCAGCTGCCTGGCTTCATCGAGACCTATCTCAAGACCCGAAAGGCTACCATAGAGCCGAAGGCGGTGCAGATGATAGCCGACCATATTGGAGCCGACCTGCATCGTCTCACATCGGAGCTCGACAAGCTGCTCATCTCGCTGGATGATTCTGACCGCAGGGTTACCCCAAGTCTGGTGGAGAAGGAAATCGGCGTGAGCAAAGACTTCAATGCCTTCGAACTTCGCAGTGCCATCATTCAGCGTGATGTTTTCAAGGCAAATCAGATAATAAAGTATTTTGACAGTAATCCGAAGTCGGGGTCGCTCTATGCGCTTCTCCCGTTGCTCTTCTCTTATTTCCAGAATCTGATGATAGCTTATTATGCGCCCAATAAGCAGAATGAAAATGAGCTTGCAAAATTCCTGGATTTGAAAAGTACCTGGGGTATTCGCGAATATCAGATGGGAATGAGAAACTATTCTGGCGTGAAAGTGATGCAGATAATTGATAAGATGAAGGAGGTGGATGCGAAGAGCAAGGGTGTGGATAATCCGTTCACTTCGGCTGGTGATCTGATGAAAGAGCTCATCTTTTTCATTCTCCATTAGTGAAAAATCCGCTTCATTTCCGCTCCGTTTCCGGTCTGTTTTCGACTCGGAGGAGAGGAGTGGGCGAGTGAGCGATTTTTGCTCCTTTTTCCTTTGGTTTGAAAAATGAAATGATCTGGAATGGGGGAGGGCGTTCTGCCTCCCAAAAGTGATAAGAATAGCGTTCGTTGGCGAGAAAACGGGCGCTATTTTTTTTGTTTTTCTCTCGTGCTGACTCTTGTTTTCGCTGATTCCTCATCTAGATGGTGATTTTTCCGTTTTCAGCAAAATCATACCTAACTATAGTGTGTATCAATGTGTTAACGAAAATAACCCCCTTCAAAACTCGCAAATTTGCCCAAAACTCGGACTGCGGGCTTGAAAACGCTCAAAATGGAAAAATTTGCCATCGTTTGACCCCTAAAATTTATCGTTTGCATTCTTTAAGGTTTATAGTTCTATAGTTTATAAAGATAAATCGAACAAATATAAACTGACGATTTAGTTTATAAAAGTAAACAAAAGAAAACTTTATAGTTTTAAGTACCTATGTAATTTATATATATAAATATGAATATTGCAGTTTGATTGTATAAATGTATAAATATACAACAAATATTTTGAGTTTGCAAATTGGTGAAACCCAGTGGTTTATAAAATTCGGTTGTTTAAATATACGATAGCTAATTAACAAAATCTACATAAAATGCTGCATATTCAGCCTAGCAACCCATATTTTGAATAAAATATGCGTTGGGAGTCAGTAATTTAATAGTTTTGCATTAAGTAAACATTTGTCATTAATTTAGAATCATAAAATTAGATGTATAAATCTTAATCAGAAAACTTACATCTATAAACTTTGATTTATAAATTTGGAATCATAAACGTAAAGTTTAAAAAACTAAATTTTTTCAGAAAAGTTTGGTATAACCAAATTTTTGCTTTATCTTTGTAAAATCTTAGAAAAATGGGGCAAAAATAGCCCTGTTCGGAAATAAAACATCGTATAAAACATCATATAAACGGAAAATTTTGAGTGGCATGAAAGATAGAATCAGACAGATAATGGAGGACCAGAAACTCAACCAGCAGAGTTTCGCTCAGCTCATCGGAAAATCTACAGCAACCCTGAGCAACATCTTCAACGACCGTACCAAGCCTACGCTCGACATCGTGGATGCAATCAAGAAAAAGTTCCCTCAGGTGAACATCGAGTGGTTGCTTTTCGGTACTCCTCCTATGTATATTAATAAGGTGGATGGGGGTGCTTCTGGGGCTCCGTTAGCGGCTTCTATAGGTACTGGTAACATAGGCGATGAGGATTCGCTCAATATGTATGGAGATGCTTCTGGCTCAGTGGCTATGGGTGCCCAGAGCGGCATGCAAGGCGCTGGCTGCATGGCAGGTGGCGTGGTGGAGCCTTCGCTTGATTTCGGGGCGGATGAGGCGGGCTCCTCCCCTGCTTCTCCTTCGCTTTTTGATCAGCCTCAGATACACGGTGTAAAAAGGACACCTAAAAACATCGCCCATGCGGAAGTGAAAATAGTTGACAAACCGCAGCGCAAGATTACGGAAATCCGCATCTTCTACGATGACCAGACCTGGGAGACTTTTGTGCCGAAGAAGTAAGGCAGGGCAAAAAACTTCCTCTCGGATTTGTGAAATTCGTTTTTTTGCAGTACCTTTGCACCTATAATAAATAACAGAAGTTTCGCATGTTGTTCAAGTACGGGCTGAAGGCCTCAAAAGCTCCAGAAGCAGCACGCCCTGAAAGGGCAGAAGCTCCTAGCTCAGGGCGTGTGGAGCTTACTTGCAAGACTTGAGTAAACAAGGTTGCAATAACATCAGTAAATAACATTATAATATAATAATATCGAAAAGATGAAAAAGTATGTTCTCGACCTCAAGGTGGTTTCTGTGGAAAGCCTTAGCGACAAGCATGTGTTGATTAAGCTTACCGACGAGAAACCTTTGCCAGAAATGAAGCCTGGCCAGTTTGTGGAAGTAAGAGTGGATCATTCGGCAACGACAATGCTTCGCCGACCTATCTCTATCAACTTCGTTGACCGCGAGAAGAACCAGCTCTGGCTGCTCGTAGCCATGGTGGGCGACGGCACAAAGCAGCTCGGAAAACTGCAGACGGGCGATACGCTCAACTGTATGCTCCCATTGGGCAACGGCTTCACGATGCCTACCCGGAAGGAGCAGAAATATCTGCTCGTAGGTGGTGGTGTAGGTGTGGCTCCGCTCCTCTATTTCGGCAAGCTGATTAAGGATTTCGGTGCAGAAGTAACCTTCCTGCTGGGTGCCCGCAAGGCCACTGATTTGCTGGAACTCGACGAGTTTGCCAAGATAGGAAAGATATGCATTACCACAGAGGATGGTTCTGCCGGCGAGGTGGGTTTTGTAACTAATCACTCAGTGTTGGAGAACGAGCAGTTTGATATGATTTCTACCTGCGGTCCTAAGCCTATGATGGTGAGCGTGGCCCGCTTTGCCAAGAAGGCTGGCGTGGAGTGCGAGGTGTCGCTGGAGAACAAGATGGCGTGTGGCGTGGGTGCCTGCCTCTGCTGCGTGGAGAAGACTACAGAGGGTCATAAGTGCGTTTGCACCGATGGTCCTGTCATCAACATCAAGCAGCTCACCTGGGACATCTAACCCGAGCGTTATGCTCTAAAAATGTAATAGAATATCATTTGATTTTGAAAGATTATGGCTGATTTAAGTGTAAATATAAAGGATTTGAAACTGAAGAACCCTGTGATGACAGCATCGGGTACTTTCGGCTACGGATTGGAGTTTGCAGATTTCGTTCCATTGGAGGAAATAGGCGGCATCATCGTAAAGGGTACAACCCTGGAACCACGCGAGGGAAATGACTATCCTAGAATGGCAGAAACGCCTCAGGGTATGCTCAACTGCGTGGGTCTTCAGAACAAGGGTGTGGAGTATTTCTGCGAGCACATCTATCCTCAGATTAAGGACATCGAGACCAACATGATTGTAAACGTGAGCGGACATTCGCCTGAAAGCTATGCCGAGTGTGCAGCGCGCGTAAACGAACTGGAGAAGATTCCTGCCATCGAGCTGAACATCTCTTGTCCTAACGTAAAGGATGGCGGTATGGCCTTCGGCGTTACCTGCGAGGGTGCGGCAAGCGTGGTGAAGGCTGTGCGCAAGGTGTACGACAAGACGCTTATCGTGAAGCTTTCGCCTAACGTTACCAGCATTGCCGACATAGCCCGTGCCGTAGAGGCTGAGGGTGCCGATTCCGTTTCGCTCATCAATACGCTGATGGGTATGGCGGTGGATATAGAGAAGCGCCAGCCGCTGCTGAGCATCCGCACGGGTGGCTTGAGCGGTCCTTGCGTGAAGCCTGTAGCCCTGCGCATGGTGTATGATGTGGCTCATGCCGTCAACATCCCAGTGGTGGGTTTGGGCGGTATCTCGAACGCCAAGGATGCCATCGAGTTCCTGATGTGTGGCGCTACAGCCATCGAAATCGGTACTGCCAACTTCCTGGATCCTGCCGTAACCAAGAAGGTGAAGGACGGCATGAACGAGTGGCTGGATGCCCACGGCTGCAAATCGGTGACAGAAATCATCGGAGCCATCAAGTAAATCCACATTATTATATATAAGTAATAAGATATATATATCAATATAAATAGGATAGAAAATGGATTTGAATGAAATGAATCCCGTTCTCCTGGTAGCTACCCTCACACAGCTGGTGGTGGAGCTGGAGAAGAAACTGGAGGCCGACGGTGAGGATGCCGGGAGCAAGGCTGCTCTGAGCGAGCATCTGCTGAAGCGGGGAAACCTGCTGATGCAGATGGGCGACAAGGATGGTGCCAGAAAGGATATGCAGCGATACCTGCAGCTGAACCCCGAGAAGATAGGGGAACTCAGCGGCGAGTTTAAGGCTGAAGGAAGAGAGCACTGCCGCTAAATGCAGATGGAAAGCAGATGGGATGCAGCCTGAATGCGGATGGAAAGCAGATATTAAGCAGATGGAAATCTGCCGGAATACTGATAAAAATCTGCCAGATTTCGGTTTCTTCTGATAAAAATCTGCTGAAAATCTGCTGAAAAGCATAAAATATAAGGAAATTCGTGAAATTTCTGACAAATTGTTTGGCAGTATCAAAGAAAAGTATTACTTTTGCAAACGGGTTGAGGCTTCCAGGAGTTGAAACCCGAAGCAACGAGTGAATAACAAATAAAAAAATAAGAATTATGAAGAAGTTGAACGCTTACTTTTTTAGCTATTACTTTTACTTTGCAAGCAATTGTAAAGCGGGAAGTTGCGTGTAAATTTCAACTTAGGATATTAGATTCTTTGAAATCATCGAAACGGTCCCGCTCTATCAAGAGTTGGACCGTTTTTCGTAAACTGGTAGATTTCGTGACCGGTAATATTCATAAACCGGAAGATTTCGTGACCGGAAGATTTCGCTAACTGGAAAAAAAGAGAGATACGGCAATGAAGAGAATAGCAATACAAGGAGAGTTGGGGTCGTTTCACGACATCACTGCCCATCAGTATTTTGAGGGCGAACAGATAGAGCTGATTTGCTGCGCCACCTTCGAGGAGGTGTTCGAGAACATCAAGCGAGACCCTACGGTGGTTGGCATCTGTGCCATCGAGAATACCATAGCGGGCAGTCTGCTCCACAACTACGAACTGCTCCGACAGAGTGGAACCACCGTGGTGGGCGAGCACAAGCTGCACATTGAGCACAGCATCTGCTGTCTGCCTGATGACGACTGGAGCACCCTGCAGGAGGTTCACTCCCATCCGGTGGCATTGATGCAGTGTGGCAAGTTTCTGGCCAACCATCCCAACCTCAAGGCGGTGGAGGCAGAGGATACTGCCGGTTCTGCAGCTTACATATCGCAGCACAAGGTACATGGATGGGCTGCCATCTGCTCTTCGTATGCCGCCCAGATGTACGGCATGAAGGTATTGCAGGAAGGCATCCACGACAATCCGCACAACTACACCCGATTCCTCGTGGTCTGCAATCCGCAGAAGGCCGCTCTTCTCCGTCCCATCGAGAAGGCCAACAAGGCGAGCATCGTCTTCAGTCTGCCTCACGACAAGGGTTCGCTCTCCAAGGTGCTCACCATCCTGAGTTTCTACGACATCAATCTTACCAAGATTCAGTCGCTGCCGAACATCGGACATGAGTGGGAATATCTCTTCTACGTGGATCTCACCTTCGACAACCTGACCCGCTACCGCCAGAGCATCGACGCCATTACGCCGCTGGTGAAGAAGATCAAGGTGTTGGGAGAATATGAGGAGAAAGAATAGTTTATAGTTAACAGTTTAGTTAATAGTTGAGAATTAAAAAATAAGAATTATGATACAACCAGCCAATAGAGTAACGGAAATACAGGAATACTACTTCAGCCGCAAGCTGAAGGAAGTGGCTAAGCTTAATGCTGAGGGCATGGACATCATCAGTCTTGCCATCGGAAGTCCAGACATGCCGCCTTCTAAGCAGACCATCGACAAGCTCTGCGAGGTAGCCAACAATCCAAACGCACACGGATATCAGCCTACGGTGGGTATCCCGGAACTGCGCAAGGCTATGGCTGGTTTCTACAAGAGATGGTATGATGTAGATTTAGACTGGGCTACGGAGATACAGCCGCTCATAGGTAGCAAGGAAGGCATCCTGCACGTAACGCTCGCCTTCTGCAATCCTGGCGACGAGGTGCTCATCCCGAACCCGGGCTATCCCACCTACACCGCCATCAACAAGATTCTGGGTACCAAGATTACCTACTACGACCTGCGTGAGGACAACGGATGGCAGCCCGACTTCGATGCCCTGGAGGCGATGGACCTGAGTCACGTGAAGCTGATGTGGACCAACTATCCGAACATGCCTACAGGCGGAGTGGCGAAGCGCGAGACCTACGAAAAGCTGGTAGCCTTCGCCCAGAAGCACAACATCGTGGTGGTAAACGACAATCCATATTCGCTCATCCTCAACGAACACCCGATGAGCATCATGCAGGTGCCTGGAGCCAAGGACTGCTGCATCGAATTCAATTCGCTGAGCAAGAGCCACAACATGCCGGGCTGGCGTGTGGCGATGATTTCGAGCAACAAGACCTTCATCTCGTGGATCCTGAAGGTGAAGAGCAACATCGACAACGGAAGCTTCAGAGGCATTCAGTTGGCTGCTGCCGAGGCGATGCTCAACAACACCGACGAGTGGCACCGCGAGAACAACATCCAGAACTATCGCCGCCGCCGCAACATAGCCGAGGAGATTATGAAGGTATTGGATTGCCAGTTTGACCCTAATCAGGTGGGCATGTTCCTCTGGGGCAAGATTCCTGAGAAATATGCCGATGTGGAGGACTTGACAGAGAAGGTGCTGCACGAGGCACGCGTCTTCATCACCCCAGGCTTCATCTTCGGAAGCAACGGCAAGCGATATATCCGCATCAGCCTCTGCGCCAAGGATGAGAAGATGAAGGAGGCTTTAGAGAGAATCAAGAAGGTTTTTGAAAAGTAAAAGGGGAAAAGGGTAAAAAGGTAAAAAGAGCCTTTCCCCTTTCCGTTCCCGTTCTCAGCGATTCCATCGCTGGTCCCCCGGCCCCTTCATCTTAAAGATAAAAAAAGTAAGAAATTTAAAAATATACGACTATGGAATTAGAATTAGAACCATTGAATTTTCCTAGTGACCAGGAGCGCCCTTGTGTCATCGCAGGCCCATGTTCTGCTGAGACTGAGGAGCAAGTTATGACAACAGCCAAGCAGCTTGCTGCCAAGGGCTGCCACATGTTCCGTGCGGGCGTGTGGAAGCCTCGCACCAAGCCAGGAGGCTTTGAGGGAAATGGTGAGGAGGCTTTGCCTTGGATGAAGCAGGTGAAGGAGGAAACCGGTATGCTCACCGCTACTGAGGTGGCTACTCCTGAGCACGTGGAACTCGCCTTGAAGTATGGTATCGACATTCTTTGGGTGGGTGCGCGTACTTCTGCCAACCCATTCGCCATGCAGGCATTGGCCGACAGCCTGAAGGGTGTGGATGTGCCTGTGCTGGTGAAGAACCCTGTGAACCCAGACCTGGAGCTCTGGATTGGTGCCCTGCAGCGCATCAACCAGGCTGGTATCAAGAAACTGGGTGCCATCCATCGCGGTTTCTCAAGCTTCGACAAGAAAATCTACCGCAACCTCCCAATGTGGCAGATTCCTATCGAGTTGCATCGCCGCATACCACAGTTGCCTATCATCTGCGACCCTAGCCATATCGGTGGCCGCCGCGACCTGATTGCTCCTCTCTGCCAGCAGGCAATGGACTTGGGCTTCGACGGACTCATCGTAGAGAGCCACTGCAATCCAGACGATGCATGGAGCGATGCCAAGCAGCAGGTTACTCCAGAGGTCTTAGATTACATCCTGAGTCTCCTCGTGGTTCGCGACGAGCATTATTCTACCGAGGGGCTGCACCAGTTGCGTGGCCAGATTGATGAGCTCGACAACCAGCTGATGGATCTCCTGGCAAAGCGTATGCGCGTGTGCCGTGAGATTGGTACCTACAAGAAGGAGCACAACATGACCATCGTGCAGACCAACCGCTATAACGAGATTCTCGACAAGCGTGGTGCACAGGCTGCCCTCTGCGGCATGAGTGCAGATTTCGCTGCTCAGATTTTCGAGCATATCCACGAGGAGAGTGTCCGCCAGCAGTTGGAAATCCTGAATCAGAAATAAATTAAGTGAAGAGTGAAGAACGAAGAGTGAAGAATTCATATGCTTTTTATGGGTTCTTTGTTCTTTAAACAAGAAAATTCTTCGTTCTTCACTCTTCGTTCTTCACTTTTTATAAAGAAATGAGAATATTAATCATGGGAGCAGGTAAGATGGGAAGCTTTTTCATCGACCTGCTCAGTTTCGACCACGAGGTGGCAGTTTACGAAAAGGATGCCAAGCGCCTGCGCTTCACCTACAACTGCTATCGCTTTACCAAGATGGAGGAGGTGGAGATGTTCCGTCCGGAACTTGTTATCAATGCCGTGACGGTGAAATACACCATTCCGGCGTTCGAGGAGCTGCTGCCGCATCTCTCCAGCGACTGCATCATCAGCGACATCGCATCCGTGAAGACCGGCCTGCATGAATTCTACGATAAATGTGGATTCAGATTCGTGAGCACCCACCCGATGTTCGGTCCTACCTTTGCCAACCTGAACCAGCTCTCCGAGGAGAATGCGGTGATTATCCAGGAGGGCGACTATATGGGCAAGATATTCTTCAAGGATCTCTACCAGAAGCTGGGACTGAGCCTTCATGAATATACCTTCGACGAGCACGACCAGACGGTGGCTTACTCGCTGAGTATCCCATTCGTGAGTACCTTTGCCTTCGCCGCCGTGATGAAGCATCAGGATGCTCCGGGCACCACCTTCAAGCGCCACATGCAGATAGCCAAGGGCGTGCTGAACGAAGACGACTACCTGCTGCAGGAAATCCTCTTCAACCCATATACATCGGGACAGGTGGCACAGATTCGTGAAGAGCTGGCTGAACTCATCGATATCATCGACCACAAGGATGCCAAGCGCATGAAACTCTTCCTCACCAAAATCAGAAACCACGTGAAGGAAGACATCGAGATCAGACAGCAGAAATAAGAAGGTACAGGAAAGATACTGGAAAATAGAAGAAATGTACCGGAAAGATACAAGAAAATACAGGAAAATACAGGAAGACAACAGAAGAGTAGTAGATTATGAGTGAACAGATTGATCAACAGAATAACACAGCTGAACAGCCTAGCATGTTTCAAGTGGTAAACGAGGGATTCACTATCCACGAGGCGATTGAGGAGGCCAAGAGATGCCTGCATTGCAAGATTCCTCAGTGCAAGAAGGGATGCCCTATTGAAAACGATATTCCGGACTTCGTACACGAGCTCTCCATGGGTAACATGGGTGCTGCGATGAGCATCATCAACGCCAAGAGCAACCTGCCTGCCATCTGCGGACGTGTTTGCCCGCACGAGAAGCAGTGCCAGGGACATTGTGTGTTGGGAAAGAAGGGAAAACCGGTGCAGATTGGCAAGCTGGAGCAGTTTGTTGCTGACTTCGATACCAAGATGAACCTTTCCAGAGAAAAGTTGCCTCAGAAGACGCGTGGTCGCGTGGCTGTTATCGGTTCGGGACCTGCTGGTCTTACCGTGGCTGGTGATCTCGCCCGCCAGGGTTTCAATGTTACCATCTTCGAAGGACAGGCTGAGCCGGGCGGCGTGCTGATGTATGGTATTCCGGAATACAGACTGCCTAAGAGCGTGGTGCGCGACGAGATAAGCAAGATTGAGGCACTGGGTGTACAGTTTATCACCAACTGCATGGTGGGTGAAAACAATGTCACCATCGACAGCCTCTTCCGTGCTGGTTACGATGCCATCTTCATGGGCACGGGTACCAGTGTGCCTCAGAACATGGATTCTACCCCTGGTTCTACGCTGCATGGTGTGAGCCAGAGCACCTATTTCCTGCACAACGTGAGTGCCTATAACGAGGGTGCCTTGACCCGCGACATGGTGCCGCTGAGAGATGGAGAGAAGGTGGGCGTAATCGGCGGCGGCAACGTGGCGATGGATGCTGCCCGTACAGCCATCCGTCTGGGTGCCGATGTCACCGTGCTCTACCGCAAGACCCAGGAAGAGATGCCTGCCATCCGGAGCGAATACGAGGATGCCGTGAAAGAGGGCGTCAAGTTTGAGTGGAAGACCACCGTGGAGGCTTTCCTCAAGGGCAAGAACGGCCGACTGGGAAGCTGCGTACTGAATACTCCTGAGGGAGAGAGAGTTGAGAATTTCGACAGAATCTATCTCGCCATCGGTTCCCGTCCTGCCAATCGTATCGTTTCTACCACCGCAGGTATCGAGGTGGATGAAAAGGGCTACGTAAAGGTGGTGGAGCGTCCGTTCGGTATGACTACCCGCCGTGGTGTCTTTGCTGGAGGAGATGTGGTTCACCGTCCGCAGACCGTGGTCTTGGCGATGAAGGCAGCCAAGGAAGTGGCACAGGGCATCGCCCAGTATGTGGATGCCATCAAGCTGCTTGAAGAAGCTAAACGAATCGAAAAAGAAGGCGTATAATTGCATGGGTCAGGAGGATATCTCGTCATGCAGATATCCTTCCTGAGGTTAATATCTGCTTAATCAGGTTAATATCTATTGCAATATTTTGCAGAATGCAGGATTCTTGTTATTTTTGCCTTCTCAAAAATAAGCAAAGATTATGAAGAAGATTATATTTTTTATCATCTGCCTGATGTCGGTGGCATCTATGGCACAGGCGCAGAAAACCTGCGTCATCGCCAGTGCCGAAGACCATGTGCCTATCCGCGAAGCGCTGATTCATACCGACAAGAACCAGTGGGCACGCACCGATTACCGAGGCTATTGGAACATGCGCTATCAGTTTGACTCTGCCACCGTGTCGAAACCCGGCTACGTGAAGGCTACCATCCGCTACAAGGAACTGCCTGATACCGTGTTCCTGCTGCCGGAAGCCAAGCAGATAGGCGAGGTGACCGTGTGGGGCAAAAACCAGGAAAACGTCGGTAAGGTTAAGAGCCAGGCCTGTCAGGAAGCTGTGGAGGCAGGCAGAAATGCCGCGCTGGGACATACCCGTCTGGTAGGCTTCGATCTGGGCAACATGATGGATAGCCAGGGGCGTCGCGACCAGAAACATCTGAGGGAGGCCAGGAAGGTGTTCTCGAAGATGGAAAACAACGATCCGCTCATCAATGCCTACGAAAAAGCTACGGGAAAGAAGTATGAATTGAAAAATCCTATCAATCTGAGCGCTAAGAAGAAAGTGACATCGGAAAAGCAGGATGAGACCAAGCAGAAATCAGCAGAGAATACGCTTCTCGATATTCAAAATGATGCAAAAGAGCAAGATTTTGAAAAATAATCAAAATTGAGTTGGCTTTCTCGAAAAAAGTTCGTAACTTTGTGCCCGAAATAAAAAAGTACAATTAAGAACATGTTTGAAAATTTAAGTGATAGATTAGAACGTTCCTTCAAAATCTTGAAGGGTGAAGGTAAGATTACGGAAATCAACGTGGCTGAAACCATGAAGGATGTGCGCCGTGCACTCCTCGATGCCGACGTTAACTATAAGGTGGCTAAGGAATTCACCAACAAGGTGAAGGAGAAGGCGCTGGGCATGAACGTGCTCACTGCCGTGAAGCCTGGACAGCTGATGGTGAAGCTGGTTCACGACGAGCTGGCTGAACTGATGGGTGGCGAGGAAGCTCCTTTGAAGTTGGAAAACCGCCCGGCAATCATCCTGATGAGTGGTTTGCAGGGTTCCGGTAAGACTACCTTCAGCGGTAAGCTGGCTAATCTGCTCAAAACCAAGAAGGGCAAGAAACCATTGCTCGTGGCCTGTGACGTTTACCGTCCTGCTGCTATCCAGCAGCTCCATGTAGTGGGCGAGCAGGTGGGCGTTCCTGTATATAGCGAGCCTGATAACAAGGATGTCTGCGTCATCGCCGACCATGCCTTGCAGCAGGCTAAGACCAACGGCAACGACGTGGTTATCGTGGATACAGCCGGTCGTCTCGCCATCGACGAGCAGATGATGAACGAGATCAGCAATCTGAAGAATCATCTGAATCCTGACGAGACCCTCTTCGTGGTTGACTCCATGACCGGTCAGGATGCCGTGAATACAGCCAAGGAGTTCAACGACCGCCTCGATTTTAACGGTGTTGTTCTCACCAAGCTCGATGGTGATACCCGTGGTGGTGCTGCCCTCAGTATCCGCACCGTGGTTACCAAGCCTATCAAGTTTATCGGTACTGGCGAGAAGATGGAGGCCATCGACGTGTTCCATCCAGCCCGTATGGCCGACCGTATTCTGGGTATGGGTGACGTGGTTTCCCTGGTAGAGCGTGCGCAGGAGCAGTTTGACCTGGAGGAGGCTAAGAAGCTGGAGAAGAAGATTCGCAAGAACCAGTTCGACTTCAACGATTTCTACAATCAGATTCAGCAAATCAAGAAGATGGGTAACATCAAGGACCTGGCTGCCATGATTCCTGGTGTGGGCAAGGCTATCCGCGACGTTGATATCCCTGAGGATGCCTTCAAGAGTGTAGAGGCTATCATCCAGAGTATGACTCCAAAGGAGCGCTCTAATCCTGGAATCCTCAATACCAGCCGCCGCCAGCGTATCGCTAAGGGTTCGGGCACTGATATCCAGGAGGTGAACAAGCTCATCAAGCAGTTTGACCAAACCCGCAAGATGATGCAGATGATGACAGGCAACAAGATGGCCCAGATGATGAGCCGCATGAAGGGTATGCCAGGCATGCCTAAGATGCCGGGAATGTAAAAACAGTTGATAGTTAATAGTTTATAGCGGCTTCGCTGTATAGCAAACTTGCGATAGGCAAGAATGCCCATAAAGCAAGAATGCCCTATAAACTATAAATTATAAATTATAAATTAAAGAAAAAAATGACGTTAATCGACGGAAAGGCGACAGCAGCCGCCATCAAGGAACAGATAGCCCAAGAGGTGGCACAGATTGTGGCACAGGGCGGAAAGCAACCTCATCTGGTTGCTGTGCTCGTGGGACACGACGGAGGAAGCGAGACCTATGTGAAGAACAAGGTCTTGGCTTGCGAGAAATGTGGCTTTAAGTCGACACTCATTAGATATGAGGATGGTGTGACCGAAGAGGAACTCCTGGCCTGTGTTGACAGGCTGAACAAGGATGAGGATGTGGATGGATTCATCGTACAGCTTCCTCTGCCTAAGCATATTGACGAGCAGAAGGTGACCATGGCGATAGACTATCGCAAGGATGTGGATGGTTTCCATCCCGTAAACGTGGGCCGTATGGCGCTGGGCATGCCTAGCTTCATCTCTGCCACTCCGCTGGGCATCCTTACCCTCTTGCAGCATTACAACATCCCAACCAGTGGTAAGAAGTGCGTTATCCTGGGCAGAAGCAACATCGTGGGCAAACCTATGGCCCAGCTGATGATGCAGAAGCAGTATGGCGACGCCACTGTCACCGTGTGCCATTCTCATTCGGCTCATCTGAAGGAGGACTGCCGCGAAGCAGACATTATCATTGCTGCTATCGGCAAACCTGATTTCGTTACTGCCGACATGGTGAAGCCGGGAGCCGTGGTCATTGATGTGGGTACCACCCGTGTGCCTGATGCATCGAAGAAAAGCGGATTCCGCCTGAATGGCGACGTGAAATTTGATGAGGTGGCAGAGAAGTGCTCTTTCATTACTCCTGTACCTGGAGGTGTAGGACCGATGACTATCTGTTCTTTGATGAAGAATACCCTTGCCGCCGGAAAAAAAGAGTTTTATAAATAGGTCTATTCTGCCCCAAAAGTGTAGAAAAGACCGTTATGCGATTCGTGGAGGTAGGCTACTGTTAAGCAGCCTGCCTTTTTTCATATATTTACATAGTTTATTTATTAAGCGTATGTATTTATGTATATTTAATCGTATATATATATCATATCCTCTATATATAAAGTATATATAATTAAGGTGAAACAATAGAAATCTAAAAACAAATCCGATAATTTAAATTAGAAAATATGATGAAACCAAAGTATCTACTCTTCTCGGCGGCATTGCTGGCTATGACGCAAGCTTTGGCACTGACGCCTGTGAAGAAGCAAATCAGTAAGGTGGCTGCCCGAAACAAGGTGGCTGCTGCGAATGCAGTTAGTGCGCCTATAGATAAGGATGCACCGGCTTATAGAATCGTGGGCAAGGATTCCACTTGCCAAATTTTAGTTTATTCTCCTGCGGCAGACCAGGGCTTGCATCTGGCTTATCTCACCGACGATGATCGCTGGGTGGATATAGGTCAGCTCTGTGCCAGCGACTTCGGTCCGTGGGGCAGCGAAAAGAAGATGTATCGCCCGTTTGTGATGAAGGCGAACGATGGCACCTGGCGTGCGCTCTGGAGTGTGAATACCCGTTCGCCTCAGTTTGCCGTGGCTTATTCAGAGGATTTGGTTACCTGGCGCCCTCAGGATTATCCTATCATGAAGGAGAAGGGTATCAGGGATGTGGCTGCCTATCAGATGGACGACGGATCTTTCGATATCTATCTGAAAACTGCCAAGGGCAAGCGATATGTGCATGCCGACAAGGATTTCCGCACCTTTGAGGAGGATTCGCTGGAAGCCACAGCCGACGATATACTCTGGCAGCGTGATACGGCTACCATCAACGGTAAGTTGGTGGAAGGCAACGATTTCGAGATTCCTGCCATCCATCTCAACTATATCCGTGCCTGGCACAAGGCACTAGCCGAGGAAAACAGAGAGAACAACAGGCTCCTGCCTCATAACGAAGCTGAGCTTCAGGCTTATCTGAAGGAAAAGAATGTAGAGCTGGCTGCCGGCAACGAGGTTTCTGTCCAGCTTCAGATCAAGGGTCAGAAATCGCATCGCATCTCAGACAAGCTCATCGGTATCTTCTTTGAGGATATCAGCCGTGCTGCTGATGGTGGCCTTTGTGCTGAGCTGCTGCAGAATGGCGATTTTGAGTATAACGGAGAAAGAAAAGGCTGGAATGCCATCACGGCATGGCAGGGGTTGAATTTGCAGGCGGGTTCATCATCTGCCACTCTTTCATCTTCATCATCATCTTCTTCATCATCTGCCTCTTCTTCAGAGATTTCAACCTCTGTTGTTTCTTCGGATAATGGTGTGAGCCAGAACAATCCTCATTATGCTATCCTGGGCGAGACACCTATTTATAATATAGGCTGGGAGGGTATCACTATGAAGCGTGCTGCCTACGATGTGAGTCTCTATGCCCGCTGCATGGATGGCAAGAAAAAGCAGCTTGCCGTGGCCTTGGTGGATGCAGAGAACCAGATTGTGGCTCAGGCTAAACTGAAGGTGCAGGGCAATGAATGGAACGAATATAAGACCCAGCTCGTAATTTCTGATAAATATAAGGGTGAACTGGGCAAGGATATCCGTTTTGCCGTTATCCCTAAGGGCAAAGACAGAGTGGCTGTGGATATGCTGAGCCTCATGCCGCAGGATACCTATAAGGGACATGGACTGCGCAAGGATCTGGCAGAGGTAATCGCTGATTTGAAGCCTCGCTTCGTAAGATTCCCGGGCGGCTGCATGCTTCATGGTCAGGGCTTGGAGAACATCTATCACTGGAAGGAGAGCGTGGGACCGCTGAAGGACCGCAAGCCGGCAAAGAATATCTGGAGTTATCACCAGACCCGCAAACTGGGCTTCTTTGAGTATTTCCAGTGGTGCGAGGATATGGGAGCAGAGCCGCTGCCAGTGTTGGCAGCAGGTGTGCCTTGCCAGAATTCGCAGCCTAATGCTCTGGGCATCTGCGGTCAGCAGGGAGGTATCCCGATGGCTGATATGCCTCAGTATGTACAGGATGTGCTCGACCTGGTGGAGTGGGCGAATGGCGACCCTGCCACATCGAAGTGGGCAAAGATGAGAGCAGATGCCGGTCATCCCGCTCCATTCAACCTGAAGATGGTGGGAATCGGTAACGAAGATTTGATTTCCACCGATTTCGAGCAGCGCTATCTGATGATATGCAAGGCTCTGAAGGAGAAGCATCCGGAGATTGAAGTGGTAGGCACCGTAGGTCCGTTCCACTATCCATCTTCTGATTATATTGAGGGATGGAAGATTGCCAAGGAAAACAAGAAGTGGATTGATGCGGTGGATGAGCACTATTACGAAAAACCAGGCTGGTTCATCAACCATCAGGACTATTACGATAACTACGATCGCAAGGCTCCGAAGGTTTATCTGGGTGAGTATGCGGCCAACGGCAATAACGAGTTAGACCGTGCCCTTGCCGAAGGCATCCACCTCTGCAATGTAGAGCGTAATGGTGATGTGGTAGAAATGACATCCTATGCTCCGCTGCTCTGCAAGAATGGTTATAGCAACTGGAATCCGGATATGATCTACTTCGATAACAGCGAGAAAATCCGTCTCACCGAGAGTTACAAGATACAGAAGATGTTCGGTCAGCATGCCGGCGATACTTATATCGCTTCAGAGCTGAATCTTCCTGTAGCCTTGAAGCGTTATGTGGGAACTAGCGTGGTAAAGGATTCAAAGACCGGCAAGACCTGGCTTAAGGTGGTGAATGCCTTGCCTCGCACGCTCAAGCTTCAGGTAAATGGTCTTGGCAGCAAGACAGTAGAAGTAAAAGCCCGTTCTTCCCAGGTCTTTGACCTCTAGGCTGTACTTCCTCGGTTTTTACCCTATACGCCCAGAAAGGGCAAAAGCATCAAACTCATTTCTGTATTGCTGCTTTTGCCCTTCTTTTTTTTGCTCAGTATCTCGTGAAACGTGCGTTTTCTCTGATAATTTGTTATAATATAGCTTTATTTTATAACAAAAATCGATGTTTTTTGAAAGTTTATACGAAATTTGTTGGTTATTACATAAATTCTCATTATCTTTGCAGGCAAAATATAAAGATAAGGACCCGAAAGAGGCCTTTTCGTAGTAACGAACAAGAAAATAAAAGAGATAATTCAATATGAAACATCCATTAAGAAGTAGCGTCTGTACTGAAGGCAGAAGAATGGCAGGTGCCCGTGCACTTTGGGTAGCTGCAGGTATGAAACATGAGCAGTTTGGCAAGCCAATCATTGCTATCGTGAACAGCTTTACACAGTTTGTTCCGGGTCATACTCATCTTCATGAGATTGGTCAGATCGTCAAGAAGGAAATTGAGGCTATGGGTTGCTATGCAGCCGAGTTCAACACCATCGCTGTTGACGATGGTATCGCTATGGGCCACGATGGTATGCTCTATTCTTTGCCAAGCCGTGACATCATCGCTGATTCTGTGGAGTATATGGTCAACGCCCACAAGGCGGATGCCATGATCTGCATCTCCAACTGTGACAAGGTGACTCCAGGTATGCTCATGGCATCTATGCGCCTGAACATCCCTACCGTGTTCTGCTCAGGTGGTCCGATGGAGGCTGGTCGATGGAAGGGTGAGAATGCCGACTTGATTACTGCGATGATTAAGGGTGCTGATACCAGCATTTCTGACGAGGAGATGGAGCAGATTGAAAAATGCGCCTGCCCTGGTTGTGGAAGCTGCTCTGGTATGTTCACAGCCAACTCTATGAACTCTCTTACCGAGGCCATCGGTTTGAGTCTCCCAGGCAACGGAACCATTCTTGCTACCCATAAGAACCGCATCGAGCTCTTCAAGGAGGCAGCTCGCCAGGTGGTTAAGAATGCATACGCTTACTATCAAGATGGTGACGAGAGTGTTTTGCCACGCAACATCGCTACCCGTGATGCCTTCTTGAATGCCATGACGCTTGATATCGCTATGGGCGGTAGTACCAATACCGTGCTTCACTTGTTGGCTGTGGCTCAGGAGGCTGGTGCCGACTTCAAGATGGAAGACATTGATGCATTGAGCCGCAAGGTGCCTTGCCTCTGCAAGCTTTCTCCTAATACTCAGAAGTATAGCGTGCAGGAGTGCAATCGTGCCGGTGGTATCCTGGGCATCTTGAACGAGTTGAACAAGGGCGGACTTATCAATGGCAACGTGATGCGTGTGGATGGTCATACCCTTGCAGAACAGATGAAGAAATATGATATCACAGGTGCCAGCATCGACCCAGAGGCTGACAGAATATATCATTCTGCTCCTGGCAGAAAGTTCTCAACCCAGATGGGTAGCCAGGAAGCACAGTGGGAGAGCCTTGATACAGATAGAGAGAACGGTTGCATCCGTGATTTGGAACATGCTTACACCAAGGATGGCGGTTTGGCTGTGCTCTTCGGTAATATTGCCCAGAATGGTTGCGTAGTGAAGACTGCCGGTGTTGACCCAGTGCTCTGGCATTTCGAGGGTCCTGCCGTATGCTTCGACTCTCAGGAAGATGCCTGCGAGGGCATCTTGGGTGGCAAGGTAAACTCTGGCGATTGCGTAGTGATTACTCACGAAGGTCCTAAGGGTGGTCCTGGTATGCAGGAGATGCTTTATCCTACCTCTTACATCAAGAGCCGTCATCTCGGAAAGGAATGTGCGCTCATCACAGATGGCCGCTTCTCGGGTGGTACATCAGGTTTGAGTATCGGCCATATCAGTCCTGAGGCTGCTGCTGGTGGTAACATCGGTAAGATTAAGGATGGCGACATCATCGTCATCGATATTCCTAGCCGTTCTATCAACGTGAAGCTTTCTGATGAGGAACTCGCTGCACGTCCACAACAGCCTTTGAAGCGCAATCGTGTGGTTAGCAAGGCTTTGCGTGCATACGCTCAGAGTGTAAGCTCTGCAGATAAGGGTGGTGTGAGAATCATCGACTAATAGAGAAAAAATAACAGTTTTTTGAATTTTCAGAATATAATAGATAAATGGCAAAAGAAGTAATAACAGGAGCTGAAGCATTGATGCGCTCGCTGCATAACGAAGGGGTAAAGACCATCTTCGGTTATCCGGGCGGTAGCATCATGCCGGTGTTTGATGCGCTGTATGGTTACACGAGAGGAGAGAAGAAGATGTTCGATCACATCTTGGTTCGTCACGAGCAGGCTGCTGCTCACGCTGCACAGGGATATGCCCGAGTCAGCGGCGAAGTGGGTGTGACTCTCGTAACTAGTGGTCCTGGAGCTACCAATACGCTCACCGGTATTGCTGATGCCATGATGGATTCTACGCCTATCGTGGTTATCGCCGGACAGGTGGGTGTGGGTGCTTTGGGTACTGATGCCTTCCAGGAGGTTGACCTGGTGGGCGTTACCCAGCCTATCTCTAAGTGGGCTTATCAGATTCGCCGTCCTGAGGATGTGGCGTGGGCTGTGAGCCGTGCGTTCTATATCGCTCGTAGCGGTCGTCCGGGTCCTGTGGTACTCGATTTTACCAAGAATGCCCAGATTGCAACTTGCGAGTGGGAACCAGTGAAATGCGAGAAGGTTACATCTTACAATCCATATCCTAAGATTGATGAGAAGGCTGTGGCTGAGGCTGCAGAGCTTATCAATCAGGCAAAGAAGCCTTTTGCCCTCGTAGGTCACGGTGTAGAGTTGGGAGGTGCTCATAATGAATTGATAGAATTCCTGGAGAAAGCTGATATTCCGGCAGGTCGCACCTTGCTCGGTCTTTCTGCCCTTCCTAGCAATCACCCTCTTAACATGGGTATGCTCGGTATGCATGGTTCTTATGCTACCAATATGAAGACCCAAGAGTGTGATGTGCTCATCGCCATCGGTATGCGTTTCAGCGACCGTATCACGGGCGTTCCTTCTAAATATGCTAAGCAGGCTAAGATTATCCATCTTGATATCGATAAGTCGGAAATCGATAAGGTTATCAAGACTGATGTAGCTGTGATTGGCGATTGCAAGCAGACTCTGCCTGCCATCACCCGTCTCCTGAACAAGAATGTTCACCGCGAATGGAGAGATTCCTTCGAGGAATATCGCCAGCAGGAGCAGGAGAAGGTGATAGAGAAGGATATTCATCCTACAGAGGGGCCTCTGCTCATGGGTGAGGTGACCAATGTGGTGACAGAAGCTACTCATAATGAGGCGGTTCTTGTAAACGATGTGGGTCAGAATCAGATGATCAGTAGCCGCTACTTCAAGTTTACCAAGAAGTTGAGTATCGTGACCAGTGGTGGTTTCGGAACTATGGGCTTCGGTCTTCCAGCAGCTATCGGTGCTACTTTCGGAGCTCCAGAGAGAACCATCTGCTGTTTCTTCGGTGATGGCGGATTCCAAATGAACATCCAGGAGCTGGGTACCATCATGGAGCAGCAAGCACCGGTGAAGATGATTCTCCTGAACAATAACTATCTGGGTAATGTGCGCCAGTGGCAGGATTTGATGTTCGAGGGACGCCACTCTTTCACCCACATGCTGAACCCACGTTATGAGGAAATAGCCAAGGCCTATGGCATTCCATACGATGTGGTTATCGACCGCAAGGACTTGAAGGCGAAGGTTGAGAAGATGATAAGCACCAAGGGACCTTATCTTTTGGAGTGCGCCATCAAGGAAGACGAGGACATCGTGCCTATGACCCTGCCTGGAAAGAGTGTGGAAGAAATGCAGCTTGAGCTTCACTATTAATAAAGAAAAGAATTATGGAGAATAACAACGAAAAGAAATTATATACGTTGCTTGTCTATTCAGAGAATATCGCTGGTATTCTGAATCAGATTACTACTGTGTTCACTCGCAGACAGGTTAACATCGAGAGCTTGAATGTATCGGCTAGTAGCATCAAGAATATCCATAAATATACGATTACCGTGTGGAGCGACGCTGAGCAGATAGAGAAAATCAACAAGGCGATAGAGAAGAAGATTGATGTGGTGAAGAGCGACTACTATACCGACGATCAGATTTTCATCCACGAGGTGGCACTCTTCAAGATTTCTACCCCTGTCTTGTTGGAAAATCCTGAGGTATCTCGCACTATCCGCAAGCACAATGCCCGCATGATGGAGGTGAATCCAACCTATAGTACCGTGCTTTTGGCAGGACTCACCGAGGATATCGCCGACCTCTTCCATACGCTCAATAGTTTCGACTGTCTCCTGCAATATACCCGAAGCGGCCGAATTGCTGTGACGAGAAGTTTCGACGAGCCAGTTTCCGACTATGTAAAGCAGAATTCAGAGGAATAGTCCATTTATGATTCAATAGATCCCTTTGTTCCTTGGTTTTTTAACCGGAGGAACAGAGGGATTTTTGTCTTATATGCAAACTGGGTTATTTCATCTTATATATAAATTCGGGATTTGCTCTATATAATATAATTCTGAGATTTTTTCTATATAATATAATCCGGGATTTTTTCTATATAATATAATCCGGGATTTTTCGATATATATATAATAAGGTGTAAATGTATAAAAAGAAATAAGTATGAAACCAGAATTATTAAGTAAAGTAGGTCGTTATGAGTTTTTGGCAGAACCCTTTCATTGCGACTTTTCAAGCCATCTCTTTATGGGGCACTTGGGCAACCATCTTTTGAATGCTGCCGATTTTCATAGTAACGACCGTGGTTATGGCATGAACTATCTGATGCCTCGCCATAAAACCTGGGTGTTGAGCCGTCTTGCTGTAGAGATGGTAGAAATGCCAAAGTCGTATGACAAGTTCTTTGTGGAAACATGGGTAGAGAGTGCCATGAAATACTTCACATCCCGAAATTTCAAGATTTGTGGAACAGAAGAGAAAGTGTATGGCTATGGCAAGAGTGTCTGGGCAATGATAGATACGGAAACCCGACAGCCTGTTGATATTTTTGAAATAAACGATGGACTTATCAAAGAATATATAGAAACAGAAAAACTTTGTCCTATTGCCGCAAGCTCTAGAGTAAAAATGAGCAAGGAGGCAAAGCTGGTGCGTACCATAGATACCTATTATAATGATGTGGATGTAAATGGACATATTAACTCCGTAAAGTACATCGAACACATCCTCGACCTCTTCGACCTCGATTACTATTTGACACATTTTCTGCAGAGATTCGAGATTGCTTACGTTGCCGAGAGCCATCAAGGTGACAAATTGCAATTCTATATGGAACAGGAAAAAGAGGAGGAATATTGCATAAAGATAACGAAAATATGTAAAAATGGCGAAAATGAGGTGGAAATCGTAAGAAGTAAGCTAAAATTTATAAAAAAGTGATAGAAAAATTTGGTAGTGTCAGCTTAAATTATTACCTTTGCACTCGAAATAAAGAATAAACCCAATGCCGCTACCTTGGATAGGCAGTGGACGGATCAAACAGGCTCTCTTTGGATAAGAATACAGCTCGCATCCGTATGGACAAGTATAACCCGCGGCTCCATAATGGTAAGTCGCACAAATTTAAATTACAATTATGGCAGAAATGAATTTCGGTGGCGTAATGGAAACTGTAGTCACCAGTCATGAATTTTCATTGGAGAAAGCACGTGAAGTATTGAAGAACGAAACTATCGCAGTTATCGGTTATGGTATCCAGGGTCCTGGTCAGGCTTGTAACCTTCGCGATAATGGTTTCAACGTCATCGTCGGACAGCGTCAGGGTAAGACCTACGAGAAGTGTTTGAAGGATGGCTGGGTACCAGGCAAGACCTTGTTCTCTATCGAGGAGGCTGCAGAGAAGGGTACTATCATCTGTATGTTGCTTTCTGATGCCGGTCAGATTGCATGCTGGCCAAAAATTAAGCCACACCTCACAGCAGGTAAGACTTTGTATTATTCACATGGTTTCGCTATCAACTGGAGCGATCGCACTGGCGTAGTTCCACCTAAGGATATTGATGTTATCATGGTTGCACCTAAGGGTTCTGGTACTTCTCTCCGCACAATGTTCTGCGAGGGTCGTGGTTTGAACTGCTCTTACGCTGTATATCAGGATGCATCTGGTAAAGCAGAGGAAAAGACTATTGCATTCGGTATCGGTATCGGTGCAGGTTATTTGTTTAAGACTACATTCCAGCGTGAGGCTACTTCTGACCTTACTGGTGAGCGTGGTTCTTTGATGGGTGCTATCGAGGGTCTCTTGGAGGCTCAGTACGATGTACTCCGCGAGAATGGTCACTCTCCATCTGAGGCATTCAACGAAACTGTTGAGGAGTTGACCCAGAGCCTTGGCCCTCTCTTCGGTGCTAAGGGTATGGATTGGATGTATGCTAACTGTTCTACAACAGCTCAGCGTGGTGCTCTTGATTGGGCTCCTCGTTTCCGTGAGGCTATCAAGCCTGTTATGGAGTGGTTGTATTACTCAGTTAAGACAGGTAACGAGGCTCAGATTTCTATCGACAAGAACTCTCAGCCTGACTATCGCGAGAAGTTGAACGCTGAACTCGAGGCTATGCGCAACAAGGAGATGTGGCAGGCTGGCGTTACAGTACGTAAACTTCGCCCTGAGAATAACTAATTTTTTTCTCGTACATAATGTTTTAAAAGGGGACGGACCGAGATGGTTCGTCCCCTTTTTAAATTTGATTTATCAGAAGATATTTTGTGGTTTTATCAGAAGATGAAATTCTTGAGCATCTTTATTTATATAATCAGAGTAGGATGCTCAAGAGTTTCAATCCTTTTTTTCTATGATATGATGATCTTCAATGATTATCTGGTTCTCCGCTACCTTCATGCGGAGTTCTTTCTCTTTATCATCTTCTCTGTTTGCCAGGCATACGTCGCATTGCTTGCATTCGTTGTCGTTCTCTTCTCCAAAATAGGCGAGAAGTTGCTTTGAGCGGCATTCTTCGTCGTTCTTGGCATAATGAATCATGCTTTTGATGCGTTTTTCGTATTGCTCACGTCTCGACTCCCATACTTCTTTCGGAATCACCACTTTGTCGCCATCCACCCTGTCGCGGGTATAAGTGATAAAAGGTATCTTGCGGCGAGGGATGAATTTGATGATGTGGCGGGCTGCCAGACTCTTGAGAGCAAAATATACCTGCTGGATGGTTAACTCTGCCTGGCGGGCTATCATTGCCTCGTCGATGTAGGTTAAGTCAACAAAGAGGCTTCCGTAAGAGCGAAGTAGGGCTGTGACAACGGCATCCTGGCTGGGGGATAGCTGGTCTAGCAGGTAGAGGTCGTTTCTGCCCAGCAGGAACATCACTCGTGCCTTGCCGTCGGGGTTATCTTCGTAATGCAGGTAACCGCTTCTTTCCAGTATGCGGAGAGCAGCATCTACCTTGGTTGGGAAGTATTTGTATGTGACGCAGAATTTCTCTATGTCAAACTCAAAGGTCTTGCCCTGTCCGCTGCCCACACCTATCTGGTAGAAGTAAGCCAGATGCTCATAGATGTCCTGTATGAGTTCCTTTTGCGGAAAGGTATCTTCCACGCGTTTGGATAGCTTCAGTTCATCGTGCTTGTTGTAGAGGAGTACGGCGTAGGATTTCTGTCCGTCTCTTCCCGCACGTCCCGCTTCCTGGAAATAGGCTTCCAGCGAGTCTGGACAGTCTATATGGATTACCATGCGCACATCCGGCTTGTCGATACCCATACCGAAGGCATTGGTGGCACACATCACCCTTACTTCGTCCTTCTGCCAAGCCTTCTGTCGCTGGTCTTTTACGTCAGGATCCAGTCCAGCATGATAAAAAGTAGCGGTAATTCCCTGCTGCGAGAGCAGCTGCGCCATCTCCTTGGTTCGCTTTCTGCTGCGGGCATAGATGATGGCAGAGCCTCCCACGCTTTGCAGGATATGAATCATTTCGTTCTGCTTATCCTCAGCTTCTCGCACCACATAGGCCAGGTTTTTGCGCTCGAAGCTCATTTTAAAGACATTCTTTTCTGAAAAGTGGAGCTTTTCCTGTATGTCTTCTACTACTTCGGGGGTAGCCGTGGCGGTTAAGGCCAGTATAGGTACACCAGGTTTCATCTCCCTAATGTCGGCTATCTGTAAATAAGAAGGACGAAAATCATAACCCCATTGACTGATGCAGTGGGCTTCATCTACCGTGATAAAACTTACATGGATGTGGCGTAATTTGGTTTGAAACATTTCCGAGGCAAGTCTTTCGGGCGAAACATACAGTATCTTCACGCCTCCGAAGATGGTGTTGTCTAGGGTTTGCAGTATCTCACTTCTCGATTTGTCGGCATAGATGGCATCAGCCAGGATGCCACGTTCCTTCAGGTGCAGCACCTGGTCTTTCATCAGGGCGATGAGAGGGGTTATCACGATGCATACGCCTTCCTGGGCGAGGGCTGGCACCTGGAACGTGATGGATTTTCCACCACCCGTAGGCATAAGGCCGAGGGTATCCCGTCCGCTGGCAATGCTTTCAATAATATTGCGCTGAATGCCTCGGAAATCGGGATACCCCCAGTATTTTTGCAGAATTGATTGGAATTTATCTGCCATATTCTTCTCTTTCATTAATCATTTGGACGAATGTCTTCTATCTGTAGCTGCACCTGGTTCTTCTTGAAGATATTGTCTTCTATCGTATAAACGATGTCGAAGCTGCGGCGGCTCTTGATGTAGCGGGCTGCTGCGCTCTGACCGAAGGCAATGCCATTCATGACGGTACTCGACTTTGAATCCACCAATTCCAGTTTGATGTGCTCCTGTTCTCTACCCACCACCTTGCTGGTTCCGTAATCATACACTCTTCGGGTACAGAACACGGGTTTCGGGTTGCAAGGACCAAATGGCGAGAATCGTTTCAGGTCGGCATGCAGCTGCTTGCTGATGTCCTTGAAATCTATCACGGCATCAATGTTGAGCAGGGCTTCTGTCTGCTCAGGAGCGATGTGTTCTGCCACATATTTCTGGAATCTGTCTCTAAACTCCTTGATGTGTTCCCACCTCAGGGTAAGACCGCATGCGTAGGTATGACCACCGAAGTTCACTAGCAGGTCGCGACAGCTCTTGATGGCTGAATACACATCAAAGCCTGTCACGCTGCGGGCTGAACCCGTAGCCAGTTCTCCATCGCGGGTCAATACCACGGTAGGGCGGAAGTAGATTTCCGTAAGTCTTGAGGCTACGATGCCGATGACGCCCTTTTTCCATCCTTCATCGTAGAGCACGATGCTGGAGTTGTGCTTCTGGGTTTCCAGTCTTGAAACAATCAGGTTGGCTTCCTCGGTCATCTGCTTGTCTATGTCCTTGCGCTGCTCATTGTATTCGTTGATGTGCTTGGCCATGTGCAGTGCATGTCCATAGTCACGTTCCACCAGCAAATCCACGCTTTCTTTGCCATTCTCCATGCGCCCGGAGGCATTGATTCTAGGACCAATCTTGAAGACGATGTCGCTCATGGCCAGCTCGCGACCGTTCAGTCCGCAGATGTCGATAATGGCTTTCAGACCGATGCTCGGGTTGGTGTTGAGTAATTTCAGACCATGGAAGGCAAGAATTCTGTTCTCGTCAACCACAGGCACGATATCGGCAGCGATGCTTACCGCGCAGAGGTCGAGCAAAGGGATGAGCCGGGAGAACGGAATGTTGTTGTTCTTGGCAAAGGCCTGCATGAACTTGAATCCCACGCCGCAGCCGCAAAGGTGCTTGAATGGGAATGGGTCATCCGGTCGTTTGGGGTTGAGTATGGCCACAGCAGGTGGCATCACGTCGTCTGGAACGTGATGGTCGCAGATGATGAAGTCTATGCCAAGGCTTTTGGCATATTCTATCTCCTTGATGGCCTTGATGCCGCAATCGAGGATGATGATGAGTTTAACACCTGTCTCTTGCGCAAAGTCTATTCCCTTCTTGCTTACTCCATAGCCCTCGTCATAGCGGTCGGGGATATAGTAGTCGATATTGGAATAGAACTGCTGCAGAAACTTATACACCAATGCTACAGCCGTGCAGCCGTCTACGTCGTAATCGCCGTAAACGAGAATGCGCTCCTTGCGTCCCATGGCATCGTTGAGGCGATCTACGGCTATATCCATATCCTTCATCAGGAAAGGATTAATCAGGTCTGACAGTTGAGGGCGGAAGAACCGCTTGGCTGCCGACTCGGTAGTAATGCCTCGATGGATGAGAAGCTTCGCCAGGATAGGGCTGATGCTGAGCTTGACGGCTAGTTCGTTAGCCGACTTTTCTTGCTCTGGTGAGGGATCTTCGTAATTCCATTTAAAATGCATTTTTAATTCTTTTTATTTCTGCCCCCAAAGTTACAAAAATAAAGTGACAAACGAGAATAAATTCTTGGGAATTTAACATAATTACAAAGAAATAATAAAAAAAGGCAGCAAACACGAGGTTTGCTGCCTTTAAATATTTTATTTTTATTAGATTCTAGATACCGAGCTTCTTGCGGATATCCTTAGGGATGGCGTTCTTGTTAACCATGAAGTCCATAGTCTTGTAAGCTACGAAAGCCTTGGTCATATACCATGTGCCCTTGTAGTCGCCATACTCGCCCCAAGAGTTCTTTACCATGTAGTACTCCTTGCCGTTCTGGTCCTTAGCGATACCATAGATATGCATACCGTGGTCGTCTGTTGTCTCCCAGTTGTCGAATGCTTCCTGGCGCATAGCCTGTGTAGGAACCACCTCAGGAGCGTTTACGCCGAGTGAATCGAACTTCTCCTTCTTCTCGTCCTTTGAGAGCTTGAACCAGTGGTCAGCGTCTGTACCTGCCATAGAGCGTACCTTCTTCACGTCGTAAGCGATACCGAGACCCTTGCGTGTGAAACCGTCCTCTGTTACGTCGCCGCCCCAAGCTACGGTGTAGCCATTGTTAACGGCGTTGTCGATGATTCTGCAGAGGTCGTCCATAGGAACGTTGTAGCTCAAAGGCCAGCGCCAGTTGTCCTGTACCTCAACAGCAAACTTGCTCCACATTGGGTGGTGGGTGTAGCTGGTGATGGTTACGTAATCATCGAGGTTCAAGCCGAGGCTCTTGCAGAAAGTATCTGGAGTATATTGCTTGCCCTGGTATGTGAACTTCTCTGGAGTCTTGCCGATGTATGAATCGATGATGCCCTGAAGACCGCTCTTCCAAGCTGGAGAAAGCTTCTTGGCTGTGCTCTTTGCTACTGCCTCCACGTATGGAGTCATTACGTCGAAGAATTCACCGAAGTTTGCCAATGAGTCGCCTGTCAATGAACCTGGAGCTGGCATAGCATCCTCTGGTACGATGCCATAGTGCTGCAAGGCATAGAGTACATCGTATGCGCTACCACCCTGAGAGAAGCTCACGTCACCGTGCATTCTCACTGCCAATGTGGCGCGGTCCATGTAAGTCTTGTTGGCAACGAACATCTCGCTCAGATTGAATGTCTTGCCAGTGTTCTTCAAAATCTCGCTCTCGAAGAAGCTGAGAGTTGAGTAAGCCCAGCACGTACCGCTACGGTTCTGATCCTTGATGCTTGTGATAGGATTCTGCTTCACTACTGTGAAAACAGGCTTGTTCTTGGCGATGGCTGCTGAATCTGCAGCATTCTTAGCGCTTGCTCCAGTGGCAACCATGGCCAACATGGCTGCGACAATCATTGATTTCTTCATGAATTTTTTTCTCTTTAAATTAATAATGTAATCTTATTATCTCTCTTTCTGATAGAATCTTCTTGTTTTATGGCTATTTGCCTGGAAAAATTCTTCTCCAGGCAGTTTCGCCTAGCGGATTTCTTCTCTGTTGGCTGCCATATACTCTTCTACATCCTTTGGATGGTAAGGGATGCGGTCCTTGCCCAGGAATCTGCAACCATCCTTGGTGATGAGTACATCGTCCTCGATACGGATACCACCGAAGTCCTTGTAGGTCTCAATCTTATCGAAGTTGAGGAACTCTGCGCAGTGACCTGATGCCTTCCAGTCGTCGATGAGGGCTGGGATGAAGTAAACGCCCGGCTCGTCTGTTACCACGAAACCTTCCTGGAGTCGGCGACCCATGCGCAGGCAGTTGGTTCCAAACTGTTCCAGGTTAGGACGGACTTCCTCGTCAAAGCCTACGTTAATCTGGTCGAGGTTCTCCATGTCGTGTACGTCCATACCCATCATGTGGCCCAATCCGTGAGGCAGGAACATGGCGTGGGCACCTGCCTTTACTGCTTCCTCTGTATCACCCTTGGCAAGACCGAGTTCCTTCATGCGGTCGAAGAGCAGGCGGCAGACACCGAAGTGAACATCTGCCCATTTTACACCAGGTTTGGCTATCTCGAGTGCATAGTCGTGGCAAGCCTCTACGATGGTGTAGATTTCCAGCTGGCGCTGGCTGAACTTACCGCTCACTGGCATGGTGCGGGTATTGTCTGAACAGTAGTTGTTCATGGTCTCTGCACCTGCATCGCAAAGTGCCAGTCTGCCTTCCTCCAACAGGTTCATTGATGGATATCCATGCTGAATCTCGCCGTGCTGGCTGAAGATGGTAGGGAAACTGACCATTGAACCATATGAATGGGCGATTCCGCTCACCTGACCGGCTACATATTTCTCTGTGACACCCGGGCGAACGAGCTTCATGGCTGTGGTATGCATCTTGTAACCGATGACTGCAGCACGCTCCAGCTCCTCTATTTCCTCTTGGGTCTTGGTAGAGCGCATCTTTACTACGGTCTTGATCAGGTCCATGCTGGCTTCTTCCTTTTGCTGTACAGGGTGGATGCCGAGCAGGTCGAACACCTGGAGCTTGATGTCGTAGCGGTAAGGAGGCAGGACGTGAATCTTGCGCTTCTTCGACATGGCATCGTTGCAGATGGTCTTGAGAGTCTTCATTGGCGCAGAGTTGTGAACACCCACCTGCTCTGCGAGGTCGTGTACGCTATCTACGCTTCCATACCAAACGATATCCACCAGGTCGATGTCGTCACCAATCAGGGTTTCGATGTCGTTATCTATATCAATTACACCAACCAAACCCTCTCGCTGCTGTCCGAAGTAATACAGGAAAGTAGAGTCCTGACGGAATGGGTAATATCCGTTGTTTGGGAAATTACATGGTGAATTGTTGTTTCCGAAAAGAATAATCACGCCGCTCTTCACAAGCTTCTTGAGCTCTTGGCGACGGCTGATATAAGTGTCCTTGCTAAACATATTTTTAGAAATTTACTTTATTTTGCTGCAAAGTTAGCAAATATTTCCCAAAAATGTATTATCTTTGCAAGCAAAATTAAAATATTCGTGTGAATTTATAAATAATTAATACATAAATGCCCTTTTTGAAGGCAAAATGTAATAAAAATGGTAATTTTTACCTCATGTCATTGCAGCTTTGCTAACAAATAGAAAGCAAAAATTGAAGTTAAAAGAACAGTTGAAAAGTTATGAAGATAAAATTAAGAAATACAGGATTGGTGTTAGAGGGTGGAGGCATGCGTGGTGTGTTCACCAGTGGCGTGCTGGATGCTTTCATGAAGTATGATGTGTACTTTCCTTATACGGTGGCGGTATCGGCTGGTGCCTGCAATGGCATGTCGTATGTGAGCCGTCAGCCTCGCCGTGCCCGAATTTCAAACATCGATTATTTGGCGCGTTATCAGTATATAGGTATCCGACACCTTGTAACCCAGGGATGCATTTTCGATCGTGAGTTGCTATATGATAAGTTTCCGAATCAGTTGCTTCCTTATGATTTCGACACCTATTTTAAATATGCCGATGGTTTCGAGATGGTCACCACCAATTGTCTGACGGGATTGCCTATGTATCTTTCAGAGAACCACGACCGTCAGCGTGCCCTCGATATTGTGCGTGCTTCCAGCAGTCTGCCCTATGTGAGTAAGATTGTGAATGTGGATGGCATTCCGATGTTGGATGGTGGCATAGCCGATAGTATTCCTGTGCAGCGTGCCTTTGACAAGGGGTTTGAACATAATGTCGTTGTCCTGACCCGTAACAAGGGGTGGAGGGATACCGGTAAGGATAGGAAGCTACCTTATTTATATAAGAACTATCCGCGTCTGCGAGTGGCACTGAGCCGTCGCCACAGGGCTTATAATGAGCAGATTCAACTGGTCGATGATCTGGAAGCTGCGGGCAAGATTACCTGCATTCGCCCGATACGTCCGATGGAGGTAGAGCGCATAGAGAAAGATACCGCCAAGTTGGAGCGGCTCTATGAGGAGGGCTTCTTGCTGGGTGAAGCTTTCTGCAAAAAATACCTGTAAAATGAACTATAATAATAAAAATGAATATAGCTTGCTCTTTCTCTGGAATTCCAGACAACGGGCAAGCTATATTTCAATTTATGCTGGTGCCCCGTAAATTTCTGTTATTTGCAGCAGATTCTTTCGTTTGGTGGCATCCATGATTAGAAATAGATCAATGAGCCACCAAATGCCACAACCTCCACATGTTAGCAATTTGATGATACCTAATCCCACATCACCAATGTAAATTCTGTCGATTCCCCATGATCCAACTATGATTGACAATATGATTGAAATCGTTGGGTCTTTGGCTTGTGCTAAAATAATACTAGCTGTATTGTAATCCATAGACAGTAATTTTTCCCTTTCAGTAAAGATGGATTCAATAGGCAACTTGTTTCCATATATCGCAATAAGTTGTTCTACTTGTTGTTGTTCCATACATGAGCCCACTTTAAAAAGGGGCATATTTTGAATCCAGTCTGACCAGTGTGGTCATTCTGAGTGAAACATAGCAAT
>USJX01000006.1 GCA_900555035.1 uncultured Prevotella sp. | reverse complement strand
GCGACCCACGCATTACGAATGCGTTGCTCTACCAACTGAGCCATCATGGCTTTTCTCTTTTAGCGGATGCAAAGGTAATGAATTATTTCTAATTAATGAAATTATTTGCGAAAACTTTTCGTATCATTAACTATCATTAACAAAAGTGAGCCGGCCACCACTGGCCGGCTCCTATGGATAGATTAATAATGGCTTCCTCTGAAGCCGCATAAAAAATGTCCTTAATACAAGAGGAACTGATATTTTTATTTTCTATTACTCTTGAATGTAAGCTCGTCCTTCTTCGTACTCTTTCCGATGGTGATGGTGTCACCTGGCAGAAGGTTTCCTTCCATCAGGAGTGAACAAAGTCCGTCTTCTACGTAATTCTGGATGGCGCGCTTCAGCGGACGGGCACCAAACTGTACGTCATAACCCTTGGTTGCCACAAATTCCTTCGCCTTCTCGGTTATCTGGAAGTGGTAACCCTTTTCCTCCACACGTTTTACCAGTGTCTTCAGCTCCAAATCCACAATGCGCTTGATGGCTTGGATGTCGAGCTGGTCGAAGGTGATGATTTCATCGAAACGGTTCAGGAACTCTGGCGCAAACTGCTTTGACAGGCTCTTCTGAACTACGCTTCTTGCATATTCCTTATCCTTATCGGCAATGAGCGTACCTTCTCCGCTCAAACCGCCTGCGTTGAATCCCACGCCACGACCAAATTCCTTGAGCTGGCGGGTTCCTGCATTAGAAGTCATGATGATGATGGTGTTCTTGAAGTCGATCAGACGACCGTTACCATCGGTCAGTCTTCCTTCGTCGAGCACCTGGAGCAGCAGGTTAAACACCTGGCTACTGGCTTTCTCAATCTCGTCGAGCAATACGATGCAGTATGGCTTGCGGCGTACTTTCTCTGTCAGCTGTCCGCCCTCGTCGTAGCCTACGTATCCCGGAGGTGCACCGATGAGTCGGGCCGTGTTGTAGCCTTCAGCATACTCACTCATGTCGATACGGAAGAGGGCATCGGCAGAACCGAACACCTCTTCGGCAAGCTTCTTTGCAAGATAGGTTTTTCCTACACCGGTAGGACCTAGGAACATGAACACACCGATAGGGTGGTTCGGGTCGCGGAGGCCCATGCGGTTGCGCTGGATGGCTTTCACCACCTTGTCTATTGCATCGTCCTGGGCGATGACTTCTGCCTTAAGCGTATCAGCCATACTCTTGAGTCGCTTGCTTTCAGATTCCGCCATGCGCTGAGCCGGGATGCCCGTCATTCGGCTGATCACATCAGCAATATGATATTCCTCTACCACGATGCGATGACTAGGGTCTCCATGTTCCCACTTCTTACGAATCTTTTCGATTTTCTTCTCCTGATGGGTCTGAAGGTCGCGTAGGGTAGCTGCCATCTCGAAATTCTGGTAAGACACAGCCGTCTGTTTTCTCTCGATGATATCGTTGAGACATTTTTCAGCCTTAACCAGTTCGTCTGGAACGGTGGCAGAATTGATATGGATGTGAGAACCCACTTCGTCCATCACGTCGATAGCCTTGTCTGGGAAGTTGCGGTCGTTGATGTATCTGTCGCTCAACTTCACGCATGCCTCCAAAGCCTCGTCGGTGAAATATACGTTATGATGTTCCTCGTATTGTTCCTTGATGATATGCAGAATCTGCAGGGTGGCTTCTGCCGTAGTTGGTTCAACGATTACCTTCTGGAATCGTCTCTCCAGGGCACCATCTTTCTCAATACTCTTGCGGTACTCGTTAAGAGTGGTGGCTCCGATGCACTGCAGGGTGCCACGTGCCAGGGCTGGTTTCAGAATATTGGCAGCATCCATCGTACCCTCAGCGCTTCCAGTTCCTATCATCGTATGAATCTCATCAATGAAGAGGATGATGTCTTGATTCTTCTCCAATTCCTTGATTACGCCCTTGATGCGCTCCTCAAACTGACCTCTGAACTTGGTTCCGGCAACGAGTCCTGCCAGGTCGAGACTCACGATACGCTTGTTGAAGAAGAGCGAGCAGTGGTCGCCGCCCTGCTTGCTAAGCATCTGGGCAAGACCTTCGATGATGGCACTCTTACCTACGCCAGGTTCACCAATCAGAACAGGATTGTTCTTCTTGCGTCTGCCCAGGATTTCCATCACTCGGCAGATTTCCTGGTCTCTTCCCACCACAGGGTCGAGCTTGCCGTCTTTGGCAGCCTTGGTCAGGTCGTAGCCAAACTTGTCAAGGAATGGCGTATTCGACTTGGTGCTCTTTTTGCCACCGGTACCAATCACGTTAGGCTTGGTGTTGCCCATGGCGTTCGAGCCGTTGCCCCCGTTGTTAGCGTTAGCATTGCCGTTCGGGTGTTCATCGCTGAAGTCGAGCGGTTCCTCGTCCGGGTCCATCAAGTCGCCTGCCTGGTCCTGGAAGTCTAATTCGCCTTCAGCAATCATGCCGGCATCATGAACATCTTCGTTATCTTCAATATTTTCTGCATCTTGAAGATTGCCTTCAAAATCACCATCCAGGTCACCTTTAAAGTTACCATCCAGATTATCTTCCGGATTATCTTCGGTGCTTTCTTCGGCTTTTTGGGTTCGCTTATAGTTTTCCACTTCCTGGTTCAGCTTGTTGAGTCTGTCTTCAATCTCATTGCCATAACCGGAAATATAGTCGAAAAGTCTCTTATATGTTAATCCTTGGGTGATGAGCAGTTTGGCTGGGTCACACTGCTCGTTTTTCAGGATAGCAAGCAGCAGGTGGATAGGTTCCACCATGGCCGTGTAACCATCGCAGAGACGAGCCTCGATAAGCGAATCGCTGATTACCGCCGATGTCTCCTTGTTGTACTTCATCGGGGTGATACGCTTGGTCACATTAACATCCTGCTGTTCTTTTCGTTTCTCTGATAGATTCTCCATGTCCTTCTCCTGTGAGTCATAGAGTGTAGAACGTAAAACGTCTGCATTGATTCCGAAGTGGTCAAAAATATCGTTCACCTGCCTGTTGTTAGCGTGCAGTATTCCCAACATCAGGTGCTCAGTGTTCACCTGATTCCTCTGCGTACGGTGAGCTTCCTCGCCGCTAAAGCTAAGTACGTCGTTGATATGTTGAAATGGATTTTGCATGTCTATATGTTTAAATTACGTTGCAAAAGTACACATATTTTTGGTATTATGCAAGAGTTTCGGCAACTTTTTTACTCATTTAATGCACAATAAATGCTAAAATATCATTTTTTTGCGGTTTTAGGCATTTTATTTCGGTATTTTTTTGTACCTTTGCCGGTGGTTTTAAAAGCCGAAAACGGCTTAGAACGCAAAAAAATGCCCTTAAACGCGATTTTTCGCTTTGGGAAGGCGGGTGGTGAAACGCCGACGGAATCATCCTCTCCGGGGGATGCGGGGGCTATACAATCTTTTTCACTATATATAATTAAGGTATAAACATTATAATATAAGAAATGGACGAAAATCAGACAATGGATCATGATAGAATCATGAAGATTAACATTGAGGAGGAAATGAAGTCTAGCTACATCGACTATTCTATGTCGGTGATTGTGGCTCGTGCCCTCCCTGATGTGCGCGATGGATTCAAGCCTGTGCATCGCCGTATTCTTTACGGTATGCTCGGCATTGGAAACACCAGTGACAAACCTTATAAGAAATGCGCGCGCGTGGTTGGTGAGGTGCTTGGTAAGTATCACCCTCACGGCGACTCTTCTGTATATGGTGCCTTGGTTCGTATGGGTCAGGAATGGAACATGCGTTACACGCTGATCGACGGACAGGGTAACTTCGGTTCTGTGGATGGTGACTCTCCTGCTGCCATGCGTTATACTGAGTGCCGACTCTCGAAGATGGGTGAGCACATCATGGACGACCTCGACAAGGAGACGGTGGATATGATGAACAACTTCGACGACACCCTGCAGGAACCTTCCGTGATGCCTACCAAGATTCCTAACCTACTGGTTAACGGTGGTAACGGTATCGCTGTAGGTATGGCTACCAATATCCCTACCCACAACCTGGGCGAGGTGATTGACGGATGCTGCGCCTACATTGACAATCCAGACATCGATACAGATGGATTGATGCAATATATCCCAGCTCCTGACTTCCCTACAGGTGCCACCATCTATGGTCTTCAGGGCGTGAAGGACGCTTACGAAACGGGTAGAGGAAGAATCGTGGTGCGCGCTACTGCCGAAATCGAGACTGGCGAAAACCACGACAAGATTGTAATCACCGAGATTCCCTACGGTGTGAACAAGGAACAGCTCGTTATGGCCATCGCCGACCTTGCCAAGGAAGGCAAAGTAGATGGCATTGCCAATGTTAATGATGAGTCAGGCCGTCAGGGTATGCGCATCGTGGTAGATGTAAAGCGTGACGCCAATGCCAACGTTCTCTTGAACAAACTCTTCAAACTGACAGCCCTTCAGAGTTCATTCTCAGTGAATTGCATCGCCCTGGTTGGCGGTCGTCCACGCCTCTTGAGCTTGAAGGAATGCGTAAAGTACTTTGTAAACCATCGTCACGATGTTACTATCCGTCGTACACAGTTTGAACTGAAGAAGGCGCAGGAGCGTGCTCATATTCTCGAGGGTCTGATTATCGCCTGCGACAATATCGACGAGGTGGTTCACATCATCCGTGCCAGCAAGACTCCATCCGACGCTCAGCGCAACTTGGAGCAGCGTTTCGACCTGGATGAACTGCAGAGTAAGGCCATTGTGGATATGCGATTGAGCCAGCTCACAGGTCTTCGCCTGGAGCAGTTGCACAATGAATTCAACGAGTTGATGAAGACCATCGACTACTTGAACCAGATATTGAACGACCCTGAGCTTTGCAAGAAGGTAATGAAGGATGAGCTCAACGAGGTGAAGGAGAAGTATGGTGACGCGCGCCGCACCATGATTAAGCCAGACGACCACGAGTTCAACCCAGAGGATTTCTATCCAAACGATCCAGTGGTTATCACCGTGAGTCACTTGGGTTACATCAAGCGTACTCCATTGTCTGAATTCCGTGAGCAGGCTCGCGGCGGTGTTGGTGCCAAGGGTGCCCGCACTCGCGACAAGGACTTCACCGAGTATATCTATCCAGCCACCATGCACCAGACCATGCTGTTCTTCACCAAGAAGGGCCGTTGCTACTGGCTGAAGTGCTACGAGATTCCAGAGGGCGACCGCAACTCTAAGGGTCGTGCCATCCAGAACCTCCTCAACATAGAGAGCGATGACCAGGTGAATGCATTCCTCCGACTGAAGGGACTGAATGACACAGAGTTCATCAACAGCCACTATGTAGTCTTCGCTACCAAGAATGGTACTGTGAAGAAGACTTGCCTGGAGGCTTACTCCCGTCCACGTGCCAATGGTGTGATTGCCATCAATATCGTAGAAGGCGATGAGGTAGTAGATGTTCGCCTGACCAATGGTAACAACGAGCTGATTCTCGCCAACCGAAATGGTCGTGCCGTTCGCTTCAATGAGGACCAGATCCGCACCATGGGCCGTACCTCTACCGGTGTTCGCGGTATGCGCCTCGATGAAGGCGACGATGCTGTGGTAGGAATGATCGTAGTCAACGACCCAGAGCACGAGACCGTGATGGTAGTGAGCGAGCAGGGTTACGGCAAGCGTTCAGACGTGATTGACTACCGTGTAACCAACCGTGGCGGTAAGGGTGTGAAGACCCTTAACATCACCGAGAAGACCGGTCGCCTGGTAGCCATCAAGAACGTAACCGACGACAACGACCTGATGATCATCAACCAGAGTGGCATCGTGATTCGCCTTGCCGTGGCCGACTGCCGCGTAATGGGTCGTGCTACCCAGGGTGTTCGTCTCATCAACCTGTCGAAGAAGAACGATGTCATCGCCAGCGTATGCAAGGTAATGAGTTCTGAGCTTGAAGCTTCTGTAGAGGAAGAGAGCCGTTCTGCCTGGGCAAAGAAGAGCGAGGAGATAGAGAACGAAACAGTGGGCGCCAAGACTGCCGAAGCAGCAGCCGAGGCAGAAGCTGAGTTAGAGAATAATGAAGACGAGAGTGTTCAGGAGTAATATCCTGAACACTCGTTCACACCATATTCTGATATCATAAAATATTGAAGACGCGTAAAAAATCAATAACAACTTTTAAACTTTAAAGAGAAAATGAAAAAGTTAATCGTAGCTGCTATGATGGTACTAGGTGCCACAACAGCATTCGCAGGCGACAGCGATGCACTTAAAGCTGTCATGAAGGCTAAGACTTATGCTGAGGCAGAAGCATTGCTGAAGCAGAACTTAGGTCAGTTGGCTAATGATGCAGAGAAGGCTAAGGCTTACAACAAGCTCGTTGACCTCAGTATGAAGGCTTACAACGACCAGCAGAGCATCATGCAGACCAACCAGATTATGAAGAAGAATGATCCTATCGATGAGAATGCAATGAACGAGGGCGCATACAATGCGTTGCTCAATGCCGTTGAGTGCTACAAGTATGATCAGCTTCCTAATGCCAAGGGTAAGGTAGCTCCTAAGTTTGGTGGCAATGCCGCTCGTGTATGGTCAGCTCGTATTCAGCTCGTTAATGCAGGTCAGACTGCTGCTCAGAACAACAAGGCTGACGATGTTTTGAAGTATTGGGGTGCTTTCCTCGACACAGAGACAAATCCTCTCTTCGCCAGCATTGATGCTAAGCAGAAGGAAAGCGAGAAGGAGTACATCGGCCAGGTAGCTCTCTTTGCAGCACGCTATGCTTACCAGGCTAAGGATGGTGCTCGTTGCGAGAAGTATTGCGACATCGCCATGAAGAGCGAGAAGGAGGCTAAGGACGCTCTCAACCTCAAGCTCTATGTACTGAAGGATGGCTTGAAGACTCATGCAGACTCTTTGTCTTACATTAACAAGCTCAAGGATCTCTATGCTAAGGACGCAAACAACGAGGTTATCCTCGACGGTTTGAACTCTATGTATTCTTCTATGAGAATGCAGAAGGAGCAGGAGGCTCTTTTGGACGAAGTACTCGCTAAGAATCCTAACAGCTTTGTAGCACTGGCTAACAGAGGTATGATGTTCATCCAGAGGAACGATGCTGACAATGCTATCAAGAACTTGAAAAAGGCTCTTGATATTAAGCCAGACAACGTAACTGTAATGGTTTATCTGGGTGCTTGCTACAACAGCAAGGCTAGTGCATTGCAGGATCCTAACGGCCGCAAGGTAGTTTACAAGGAGGCTATCAAAGTACTTGACAAGGCAAAGGAGCTTGACCCAGAGAAGTCACAGGCTAACTGGGGTTATACTCGTTACCAGGCTTATTACGGCTACTATGGTCCAACAGCAGCTGAGACCAAGAAGGCTGAGGAGGAGAGCAAGTAATATTGTGGAACTCTTTTTGATATGATAGATATGCTCCGGGAAGAGTCAAACGACTTTTCTCGGAGCATTTTCTTTTTTATTTCGAACGAATCATGAAGCTAAAAGAATCATGAAGCTGAAACAGAATCATGAATAAGGGAATACTATATATCTTCGGGTTGGCGAGCGCAATAGTCTTGCTCTTCTTTGCCAACTTAGCATGGGGCAGCGTGAGCATCCCATGCCGCGAACTGCTGGCGATATTTTTCGGAGAACAGACCACGTCTTTCTTTAGAGACCAGCTAACCTCTTTCTTCGGACGCCAGGCTTCGCCTGATACAGAAACCTTCCGCTATATTGTCATGGAATCCCGACTTCCGCAAGCCATGATGGCTTTGCTTTCGGGTGCAGCTCTGGCTACAAGTGGTCTGCTGCTCCAGACGGCTTTTCGAAATCCCCTGGCAGGACCTGATATTTTCGGTATCAGCAGTGGTGCGGGATTGGCAGTAGCCATCGTGATGCTTGCCTCTGGCGGAAACTTCCTCTCCATTCTGCTTGCCGCATTTATTGGAGCCATGCTGGTATTGGCACTTATCACCCTTTTTTCAACCATTGTTCGCAGCAACACGGTGTTGCTCATCATCGGTCTGATGGTGGGTTATCTTGCCAGTAGCGCCATCTCGCTGCTGAATTTCTTCAGCACGGCTGAAGGCGTGAAATCTTATATGATTTGGGGTATGGGAAGTTTCGGCAATGTATCGATGGGCGAGGTGAGATGGTTCGTTCCCATTGCCATGCTCGGTTTGCTTTCGGCACTTCTGCTCATCAAGCCTCTCAATGCCATGCTTCTGGGCGAGCAATACGCTGAAAACCTGGGGTTTTCTATCAAGAAGCTTCGCATCGCCTTATTGCTAATAACAGGTTTGCTCACGGCAGTGGTCACCGCCTTCTGCGGTCCTATCGCCTTTATCGGTCTTGCCACTCCGCACATAGCCCGTCTTGTCATCGGCACCGAGAACCATCGTCGCCTGCTTCCTGTCACCATGCTTATGGGTTCCGTATTAGCCCTGCTCTGCAACCTGCTCTGCACATTGCCGGCAGATGGAGGCATTATCCCTCTCAATGCCGTAACCCCGCTTTTCGGCGCCCCCGTCATCATCTATGTATTAATTAAGAAAAGATAAAGCAAAAAAGTCGCCCTGTAAGAGCAAAAGCATCTCATTATTAATGCTTTTGCCTTTACAGGGCGACTTGAATTCTATGGATTTACAACATTAATTGGCTTTCCTTCTATGAAAGCCTTCACATTTTCTGCCACTTGCTTGTTCAGTCGCTTGCGAGCCTCAAAGGTGGCCCAGGCGATATGAGGAGTAAGATAGGCATTTGGTTCCGCAAACAATGGATTCTCCTTCGATGGAGGCTCCTGGGCCATTACGTCTGCACCGTAGGCACCAAGAGTTCCGGCATGGAGGGCGGCTGCAACTGCTTCCTCATCTACCAGCGGACCACGACCTGTATTAATCAGAATAGCTGTATCCTTCATCTTCTCAATGGCCTCGGCATTGATGAAATGATAAGTATCATCAGAAAGAGGACAATGCAAAGAAAGAATATCGCTTGTAGAAAGCAATACCTCCTTGCTCACCTTCTGAATCCACTCAGGCAGGACAGTGGATGGCTTGCTGGTGCAGGCACACACATCCATACCAAACTGGTGGGCAATGTTAGCCACCTTCATACCGATATTCCCCAATCCCATAATACTCAATGTCTTGCCGGCTAGTTCCATCAATGGGGTGTCCCAATAACAGAAATCCTTGTTGTATGCCCAGCGCTCGTTGCGATTCTCCTGGGTGTAATGCTCCACGCGGTTGGTAATGGCGAGAATCAGCGCAAAGGTCATCTGCGCCACACTATCCGTACTGTAAGCCGGAATATTGGTTACGATGATGCCCTGCTTCTTAGCCGCCTCAATATCCACCACATTAAAGCCCGTGGCCTGTATGCCGATATACTTCAAGTTTGGAAGCTGCGCCAGGGTCTCTGCATCCATCTGCACCTTATTCAATAAGATGATATCTGCATTCTTCGCACGCTCCACCTTTTCCTCGTCCGAGGTTCGTGGATAAACCACAACCTCGCCAAGCTGTTCCAGGAGATGGTAATCCAAATCGCCTGGGTTGGCAGCATAGCCGTCTAATATAACAATCTTCATCTTATATCTATCTGTTATATCGAATTATTAAATATCTTTATGACTTATATTATTCATTCATCAGATAGTTCTTGAACGAAGCGAAGTCCTTGGTCATTTGGATACTCTTCTTCTCGCCCTTCATGAACTCTGCAAGACGGGCTGGAATCTCGATGTCTGTGCCGAGAATGCTATCCACCTTCTCCTTGAACTTAGCTGGGTGAGCAGTCTCCAGGAACACACCTACCTCGCCTGGCTTCAACTGCTCCTTCAATGCCTGATAGCCACAAGCACCATGAGGGTCAAGTACATACTTGGTTTCATTGTAGCACTTCTTCATGGTGTTTGCAATCTGATCATCCTTATAGGTTGCACCACTGATGTAAGCAGCGATGGCATCGTGGTCTCCCTTGTAGAGGTCGTAGATACGGGCGAAGTTAGATGGATCACCCACATCCATGGCGTTGGCGATGGTCTGCTTGCTAGGCTGAGGATTGTACTTGCCAGTCTGTAGATACTCGTAGAAGATGTCGTTGGCGTTGTTGGCTGCGATGAAGCGGTGGATAGGCAGGCCCATCTCATGGCCGAAGAGACCGGCTGTGATGTTACCGAAGTTACCGCTAGGCACACAGATTACCAACTTGTCGGCCAAGCCCTTCTCCTTCATGCGGGCGTATGCATTGAAATAGTAGAATGCCTGAGGCAGGAAACGGGCCACATTGATAGAGTTGGCAGAAGTCAACTTCATGTGCTTGTTCAACTCCTCATCCATGAATGCAGACTTTACCAGAGCCTGGCAGTCGTCGAATACGCCATCCACCTCAAGGGCCGTGATGTTCTGACCCAGGGTAGTAAACTGGCTCTCCTGAATCTTGCTCACCTTGCCCTTTGGATAGAGCACGTAAACATGGATTCCCTCCACGCCGAGGAAACCATTGGCAACGGCAGAACCAGTATCACCCGATGTAGCCACGAGTACGTTCACTTCTTCCTTACCCTCCTGACGAACAAAATACTGAAGCAGACGGGCCATGAAACGAGCACCCACATCCTTGAAGGCGAGAGTCGGACCATGGAACAACTCCAGAGAGTAGATATTTGGCTCCACCTCAACCACTGGGCAGTCGAACGCCAGAGTATCATAAACTATCTTTTTCAGTGAATCAGCATCCACATCCTCGCCGAAGAAGGCATCTGCTACCTTATAGGCAATCTCCTGGAAGCTCAGCTTCTCGATGTTGTCGAAGAAGTCCTGTGGCAACTTCTTGATGATTTCAGGCATATAGAGACCACGGTCTTCTGCCAAACCTTTAACTACCGCCTTGTGCAAATCGGCGATTGGTGCTTTCTTATTTGTTGAATAATATTTCATTTTTTTACTTTGAACTTTGATTTTTGAACATTGAACTTTATGATTAGCCCCTTTTATTGAGAGAGGGGCCATCATTTATAAGTTTCTGATTTTAATTAATTGCCATAAAGGCGTTCATGAAGTCCTGCAACTGCAGCAAACCATAGCTGCCACTCACGCAACTCTCCTCATCATATTTCTCTACGCTATCCGGCTCGATGCCTGGATAATAGATAATGAAAGGCACCGGCTCCTTTACGTGGGTGCGAATCTCCACAGGAGTAGGGTGGTCGGGCAATACGGCGAAGCAGACTGGCTCATCCCAGGTACTTACCTCGTCGAAGATAGGCTTAATGAGGCGCTGGTCGAGATACTCAATGGTCTTGAGCTTCAACTCCAGGTCGCCATCGTGACCCGCCTCGTCGCTCGCCTCCACGTGAACATATACGAAATCATCGCCATCTTTCAAAGCCTGGATAGCCGCAGCCGCCTTGCCCTCGTAGTTGGTGTTGGCAAGACCTGTTGCACCCTCAACAATGATGTTGCGAAGCCCCGCATAATGGCCGATTCCACGAATCAGATCCACTGCAGAAATCACGGAACCCTTCTTAATCTGCGGATACATCTGCGAAAGGGTAAGCATGTGCGGACGGTAACCGCCGCCCCAAGGCCAGATAATGTTAGCCATGCGCTCGCCACGTTCCTTGCGTGCCACATTGAAAGGATGGTTCTCCAGAATCTCCTGACTCTTCAGAATCAGTTCGTTCAGAAGGTCGGCAGTCTGCTGCGCACTCATGCGATAGTCATCGCTCAGTGTGCCGCCATTCTCAGCCACATCCTCGGCAGGAGTCTTGTCGCTGTTGCCGGCAAGTAGAGCCGCATCAACGCCTTCCATCGGCTTCACGAGCAGCGGTTTCCATTCCTCGTTCGGATGATCGTGAGGAGGCGCACAATCCACATACTTGTTACCACCCTTGATGATAAGCAGATGGCGATACTGGATGCCCGTGATAAACTTCACGATGCCAGGATATTGGCTGGCGAGTTTCTCGTTCAGATATTTGATGAGTACATCAGCGTCCTCCGTCTCCAGGTTGCCGCCGTTGTGGGTTACGATGATGCCGTCGTTTACATTGATGATGTTGCAGCGCAGGGCGAAATCGTTCGGACTCATCTCATAACCGATGCTGGCAGCCTCTAGCGGTCCGCGTCCCTCATAAACCTCGTTCTGGTCGTAGCCCATAATCGAGCTGTTGGCAACCTCAGAACCTGGATGGAAACCATCAGGCACGGTAACGAGTCTTCCTGTCTTGCCCTTCTTGGCAAGCATATCCATATAAGGTTTGTTGGCGTACTGAAGCAAGGTCTTGCCACCCAGTCTTTCCACTGGATGGTCGGCCATGCCGTCGCCTAAAATAATAATATGCTTCATAATTGTTATCCTTTATTGATTGATGCGACTGAATTAGACGTTGGCGATACTCATGATGTTGGCGAATACACCGGCAGCAGTTACGCTGGCTCCGGCTCCGTAGCCCTGAATCATCATTGGGTACTCTTTGTAGCGCTCGGTGGTGAGCAATACGATGTTGTTGCTGCCCTCCAGGTTGTAGAACGGATGCTCCGGACCCACAGCCTGCAAGCCTACCGAAGTCTTGCCGCCATCGAGAGTGGCCACGAAGCGCCAGCGCTTGTGCTCCAGGGCGAGTGCCTTTCGCTTGGCCTCGAAATCAGCATCGAGTTTAGGAAGTTTCTTCCAGAATTCATCAATGCTTCCCTTGAAGAAATCATCTGGCACGAAGAGGTTCTTCTCTACATCCGATTGTTCTACGCGATAGCCTGCCTCACGGGAGAGGATTACGAGCTTGCGAATCACGTCCATACCGCTGAGGTCGATGCGTGGGTCTGGCTCACTATAGCCCTTCTCCTTAGCCAGCTTAACGGTTTCTGAGAATGGAACCACGCCCGAGATGGCGTTAAAGATAAAGTTGAGCGTACCCGAGAGAACAGCCTCAATCTTAAGGATTTTATCTCCAGAGTTACGCAGGTCGTTGATGGTTCCGATGATAGGCAGACCTGCACCTACGTTGGTCTCGAAGCGGAATACTACGCCACGCTGGATGGCTGTCTTCTTCAGCTTCTCGTAATTCTCATATTCGCTGGAAGCCGCAATCTTGTTGGCAGCAATAACACTCACGTTGTTTTCCAGCAGACTCTGATAGAGGGCGGCCACATCCTTGCTGGCTGTACAATCCACGAACACGCTGTTGAAGATGTTCATCGCAAGAATCGTATCGCGGAGCAACTCCGGACTGCTAGGAGCCGATTGCTTCAGTTCTTCCTGATAAGTCTCCAGGTTGAGTCCCTCTCGGTTGAAGATGGCATTCTTGGAAGAAGCAATGCCCACCACGTTCAGTTTCAACTTGCTGCGCTCCATCAGGTCGGCATACTGATTCTTGATCTGTTCGATGAGCTTACCGCCCACGGTACCTACACCGCAGATAAAGAGGTTGAGCACCTTATATTCTGAGAGGAAGAAGCTATCGTGCAACACGTTGAGCGACTTTCTCAGGAAATCACTCTTCACTACGAAAGAGATGTTGGTCTCAGAAGCACCCTGGGCGCAGGCAATGACGGAAATACCGCTACGGCCGAGTGTACCGAAGAGCTTACCGGCGATACCGGCAGCATGCTTCATGTTTTCGCCCACGATGGCGATGGTAGCCAGTCCGCACTCTGCGTGCATTGGGAACATGGCTCCATCGGCAATCTCGTTCTTGAACTCATTATTCAATACGCTCACAGCCTCTTCCACATCCTGCTCACGTACACCGATAGAGGTAGAGTTCTCTGAAGAAGCCTGAGAAACCATGAATACGGAGATACCCTCGTTAGCAAGAGCGGTGAAGATTCGGCGGTTCACACCAATCACACCCACCATGGAAAGACCGGTGACGGTGATGAGGGCGGTTCCGTTGATGGAAGAAATACCCTTGATAGGCTTCTGGTCGGCATCAATCTTGTTCTTGATGATGGTACCAGGGGCATCAGGATTGAAGGTATTCTTCACTCGGATAGGAATATTCTTGACGCAAACTGGGTAGATGGTAGGAGGGTAGATGACCTTTGCACCAAAGTTGCAAAGCTCCATCGCCTCAACGTAACTCAGTTCGTTGATAGTATAAGCTGATTTGATAACGCGTGGATCGGCAGTCATGAAGCCATCCACATCGGTCCAGATTTCGAGCACAGCGGCATCGAGAGCGGCAGCAATGATGGCTGCGGTGTAGTCGCTACCGCCACGACCCAGGTTGGTGGTACGCTCCGTATTTTTGTCGCGGCTAATGAAACCCGGTACGAGAGATATGCGAGGAAGCTCGGCAAAGTTTTCCTTTACCAGCTTGCAGGTCAGCTCACTGTCAAGAGTGTGCTTTCCCTTGCCGTTGATGCGCTCGGTCTTGATAAAATTGCGTGAATCAAACCATTTGGCACCACGAATCAGGGTGGCAACAATCTTCGAACTGAGTCTTTCTCCATAGCTCACGATGGCATCCTGAGTCTTCTCGCTGAGGTCGTGGATAAGATACACACCGAAGTAGATGCTCTTCAACTGCTCGAAGAGGGCATCAACTGCTTTAAAAAGGTTTTCTCTGTCTGTTGTGTCGGTGATAATCGTATCTATCATCTTGTGGTGGCGATCAACCATGGCGTCAAATTCGACTCTCCACTGTTCATCACCCTTGAGGGCAAGCTGAGATGTTTGCAAGAGTTTGTCCGTGATACCGCCAAGCGCGCTCACGACAACCACTACACTCTGTTTCTTAGCCTCATTTTCAACGATACGTTTTAAGCTGAGGATACTTTTTACGGAACCAACTGATGTTCCGCCGAATTTTAATACTTTCATACGTTATTGAATTTTACGTTGGTAATGTAATGACACCCCCGAAACGACCGAGGCCATGTCAAAACTTGAGGGCAAAAGTACGAAATTTCTATCAAACTGCCAAAGAAACAAACAAAAAAGTGGCAATTTGTAGATAAAAAACCTTCTTTTTCGTTTTTTCCCCCGTTGTATCATCCCTTATACCTTATTATATTATAGGAAATGAAGTTATGTAAGCAGGAAATAAGCAAAAATATCCCGAAAAGTTTGGAGGTTTCAGAGATTTTCCGTAATTTTGCGGATAGTTTTCAAATAGCATATAGCATATAGCATCAAAACGATTTAAGATATTAAAGAATAAAGATATAAAGAATGAAATATTTACTGTTTTCAGATATTCACGGCTGCTTGCCAGCCCTGGAAAAAGTGCTCGATTTCTTCGAGCAGGAAAAGTGTGACATGATGTGCATCATGGGCGACATCATCAACTATGGTCCCCGTAACCGCATTCCAGAGGGCATCGACCCTAAGGGTATTGTGGAGCGTCTGAATGCCCTGGCCGATAAGATTGTTGCCGTTCGTGGCAACTGTGATGCGGAGGTAGATCAGATGTTGCTCGATTTTCCTATCATGGAGACCTATGCTCTGCTGGTAGATAACGGCAAGCGCTATCTCTTGACTCATGGTCACGTATATAATAAGGAGAACATGCCTAAGGGACCATACGACTGCATGATCTACGGTCATTCTCATCTCTGGGAGTTGTCAAAGAACGAGAAGGGTCAGGGCATCGTGAACACAGGTAGCATCACCTTCCCTAAGGGTGGCAATCCGCCAACCTTCGCCACCTTGGAAGATGGCAAGTTTACCATGTATCAGCTTGACACCTTGGAGGTTTTGGCTACCATGACAGTTTAAATAGTTAACAGTTAATGGTTGACAGTTAACAGTTTAGAGTTCAAAGTTAACAGTTTAGAGTTCAAAGTAATTTAATTTATGATACAGGAATATCAGATTAGAATTCTGCCAGAACAGGCAGCCAACGAGGAAGGCATCAAGCACTATCTGGCCAAGGAGAAGGGACTGGATGTGAGAACCTTGAATCAGGTGCGTGTACTGAAACGCAGCATCGATGCCCGCCAGCGTACCATCTTCGTTAACCTGAAGGTGCGCGCCTATATCAACGAGTTTCCGCAGGACGACCAGTTTGTGCATACGGAATATCCGGACGTGAGTGCCAAGCCAAGAGTCATCGTAGTAGGAGAGGGCCCTGGCGGTCTTTTCGCTTCCCTGCGCCTCATCGAGCTGGGTCTTCGCCCTATCGTATTGGAGCGAGGCAAGGATGTGCGTGAACGCAAGAAAGACCTTTCCAACATCACAAAAACCCAGAAGGTGGATGGCGAAAGTAACTATTGCTTTGGCGAGGGCGGTGCCGGCGCTTACAGTGATGGCAAACTTTACACGCGCAGCAAGAAGCGTGGCAGCGTGGATAAGATATTGAACGTGTTCTGCCAGCATGGCGCCAACACGAATATCCTTGCCGATGCGCATCCGCATATCGGAACCGACAAGTTGCCTCGTGTCATCGAGAACATGCGCAATACGATTATTAATTGTGGCGGCGAAGTGCATTTCCAGACCAAGATGACCCAGCTGATCCTGGAAGGCGACCGGGTGATAGGCGTGGAGGCCATCAACCTGGTAACGGTTGCCGAGGAAACCTATCAGGGTCCGGTGATTCTCGCCACAGGTCACAGTGCCCGTGATGTCTATCGTTATTTGGCATCAAGTAAAATCGAGATAGAAGCCAAGGGCATCGCTGTGGGCGTGCGTCTGGAACATCCGTCTCTGCTCATCGACCAGATACAGTATCACAACAAGAACGGCAGGGGCAAATATCTGCCAGCAGCCGAGTATAGCTTTGTTACCCAGGTAGATGGCCGTGGCGTGTATAGTTTCTGCATGTGTCCTGGCGGCTTTGTGATTCCTGCGGCAACAGGGCCAGAGCAGCTGGTGGTAAACGGTATGAGTCCGAGTAATCGTGGCACAGCTTGGAGCAATTCGGGCATGGTGGTAGAGACACACCCTGAGGATGTAGTCCAGTTTGTCATCGACCATGGTGTTCCGGGGACAGATAGGGCAGATGCCTCTCAGCTCACTGCAGAGGATTTAGCGAAAGACCCATTGACGATGATGTATTTCCAGCAGATTGTGGAGAAACAGTGCTGGCAGCAGGGCAACATGAAGCAGACTGCACCTGCTCAGCGTATGGCCGACTTTGTGAACAACCGCTTGAGTTATGACTTGCCCAAGAGCAGTTATGCACCAGGCCTCATCAGCAGTCCGCTACATTTCTGGATGCCAGGTTTCGTATCCAAGCGCTTGCAGGAAGGTTTCAAGACCTTTGGCAAAAATGCGCATGGCTTCCTCACGAATGAAGCTACATTGATAGCCATGGAGACCAGAACGTCATCGCCGGTAAGAATAGTCCGTGACCGCGACACCCTTCAGCACGTGCGCATCCAGGGCCTGTTCCCATGCGGCGAAGGTGCCGGTTACGCAGGCGGCATTGTTTCTGCTGGTGTAGATGGCGAAAGATGTGCAGAAATGTGTGCAGAATATCTTGCATCCGCTACATTGTAGTAACCAGACGGATGTGAAAACTTAAGTTTACCCATAAACTTCAACTTACCCAATAAGGTTGCCAACCCCTCAAGGGGGAGCACTGGCAACCTTATTGTATAAATACCCTATTTACCATAATACGCCTTAGAAAATAAAAGTAGGGGTTCTGAAACGGCAGTTGAGACATCGGAAGTTGCAACCTGTACAGGACAGTTACAGACTACAGATTCCGGGATGGAATTCATTCAGCTGCCATATAATTCAAAATATTTATCTTAAAATTTGGTGATTTCATTTTTTTTTAGTACTTTTGCACTATTATTATAACAAACATGAATCTTCAAAATAAATATGTATCAAGAATATAACGATAATGACATCTATCAGGATGATATGAATTATTTCCCAGCTGAAGAATACAACTGGAGTCCTAATTTATTTGCCAAGCTAGTATCCTACTTGAATGAGTCTGTCTCACCGGATGTAATCAGATTAGGAGTTATTGCTGGAATAAGAAATTCAACATCCACTGAGGACGCACCTACCAATTGGGATAAGGTGGAAGCCATGCGCCGTTATGTGGATAGTGTTAACAGAGGATTGGGCTTACCGGAAGATGCGACACTCATGTCTCTTCTCCAATCAACCCAATGGACAGGTTATGGACTTTTCACAATGAGTTTTATCTCAGAAATGAATCTGGACTACCAAGGCATCTGCATGGATGAGCAAACTTCTCTTTCCTACCCAAGTATGGTATTTCTCATCGCATTAGTAAAGGGAATGAGCATGATTAATCTTAAAAAACCGTCTTCCACTGGCGAAAACGCTAAAACATATACATGTCTTGTTCCAAGCCAATTCTCAACATTTTCATACGCATCATTCCTCAATGTAGCCAATAATCGCCTTTTCAATAAAGAAGAAGTAACCCCACAGGATATAGAAGAACTTACCAGCCTTGCATTCAAGGCACGCTACTGGAAACAGGGAACCTCTTTGAAAGGTAAAGATAGCGAACTGTTTATCTATGTTCTTAAATGTATCATGTCAGACATCTTGGGACTCACGCTTGATGTTGATATGGAGTCTTTTTCCAATCAGGCTAAACAGGTCGAACTTATTGCAGCCACTCCAAAAGAGGTAACTCTTACAGAAAAGGAGCTATCTACCCAAAAGTTGACTGTTGCAAAAGCAGTGGAAATTATACTCACCAGATGCTCTCTCCCGCTTGAAAGGGAACAACTCCTCTCAGAAGTTCAGGAATTAAGACCTTCTACAAAAGAAGATACCTTCAATACCATGCTTTCAAAGCTTCATAAGGAAGAGGTTATCAACTTCTTTGAAGGTGGTTTAATTGGTGTCAAAGGAAAAAGCTATGGAAGGGGCTATAAGAAAGTTGATCGTTTTAAGAAAAAAAATAACGATTAGGGATATTCCCCTTCTGGTTTAGGGAAAATCCTTATCGTGGCTAAGACTTTTGTCGTACCTTTGCAGCAGAAAAAGAAAATAGAAGTAAAACTTTTAATAAAGATACGATTATGAAGAAGTTGATAATAGCACTTGTAGCAATGTTCTGCATGACATTTACTACAGCTTCGGCAATGAGTTATGAGCAAGCCCGCCAGCAGGCTTTGTTCCTTACTGACAAGATGGCTTACGAACTCAATCTGACAGACGATCAGTATGAGGCTGCCTACGAGATAAACTTGGATTACCTCATGGGCGTCAATTCTTACGATGATCTCTATGGACTCTACTGGCGCCAGCGTAACCTCGATTTAAGTTACATCCTCCTGGATTGGCAATATCGAAATTTCTGCGCGGCTAGCTATTTCTATCGTCCTCTTTATTGGGACGGAGGATATTTCCATTTCGGAATCTATGCACGCTATCCTCGTAGAGACTACTTCTTCTTCGGTCGCCCACATTTCTATACTGTATATTGCGGCGGACATAGCTGGAGAATGAATGGCGGAAGAAGTTGGTATCATGGACGCCAGTATGCCGCTCCTCGCCCTGGAAGCCGTGAACCTCATTTCGGAATGCGTGACAGTTTCAACCGTGGAGATTATGGACGTGGCAAGACTTTCGGAAATATGGATCGCCAGAGCAGCACTCGCACCACAGTGACTCGCGACCATCAGTTTGGCAATGTGAACCGTCAGAACAGTAGCGGATTCGGTAACAGCAATCGCCAGAATAATGGTTCTTTCGGTGGCTCAACCCGAAATGGTTTTGGAAGCGGCTTTACCAATAGCCGGTCAAACAATGGTGGCTTTACCCCTCGTTCTACTACACAGAGCAATGGTTCATTCGGAGGAAACCGTAGTGGTTCATTTGGAGGAAACCGTGGTGGTTCTTTCGGAGGCGGCAGCCGCTCTAACACCAGTGTTCGCAGCTCATTTGGAAGCGGAAGCGGCAATGGAGCCCGTTCATTCGGTGGCGGTTCTACTCGCAGCAATGGCGGAAACAACGGAGGAAGCCATTTTGGCGGCAGAAGATAATTTCTAGAAATTGATGCTCCTAGAAATAGATAGTTCTTGGAAAGATAAAGAATTCCAATTTAAAACCAAAAGTATATACCAAAAAAGAAGGGACATTCCATGAGATATGGATTGTCCCTTTAATTTTATCCTTATGCCATCTACTGAGCTGCAGGCTATTATATCAGGCTATTATATTCTAAAAAGATATTCGATAGAACTATATAGCTGATTAACTAGGATATAAATCACAAAATAGGGCGCTGCCTGTCGGATGCCATCCGACAGGGTCTCCCCTATGGCCTCTACCCCCATAAATCTGTTACTTACAACCCCGAAACTCAGACTCATCACTATAATGGCTAAACAGATGTATGGCAGAATGCTTCTGCTGAAACTGCTTGCCTCTATCCCACCCATCACGTTCAGCAAGATGGCATGAGGAACGATGGTGAGAAGAAGGATGACTGATAGAAACAAGACGAACTCTACCGAAACCAGTCGCAAGGCATTGCGATGGCGGTAAATGGTTCTGTCATAATGCAATATACCGCTTCCTTGCAGTGTACCCCAAGCGATGCTTATCAGCAGTAACCAGACTAGCCAGGGCGACTCCAGATTATCTGTGAACGAGCCGAAAAACCAGCGGATTCCTTCCGGGCTCAGCATCGAACGGGGAAATACATCGGGCATTGCTGCCGTGATGAGCCACGACAGCAAAACCAATATCACCTGCGCCAAAGCCAGCAGAAGCATGGCGTAAGCGCAAATCTTACTCTTCATCAGGCTGCAGATTATCGATATCGATGATTCTCAGCTCGCAGGCACGAACCACAAGGCGGGTGGCATTTACGCTCATGCCATTGTTGCCATCAGGAAAGAGCTTCTGTACCAATTCGTTCTGCCTTTTTTCCAGACTCTTTACGCCGAAAGGCATTCCGCGGAGATTGGTAATCTGCTCCTTCGTATAGCCCAAAGCCAGATGGCGCAGGAAACGCTCGTCATATTCATCTATCTCGTAGTTAACCAAAGCCTCCTGGCGCATCAGTTGGCTGCCCACGCTCTTCTTGAATCTATCAACAATCTTCTGGAGGATAGGCTGGTTGAACACCAGTTTCTTGCCGGCCATGCACGAAGCCACATCGCCACGGGTGAGCAGTTCCCCACTCTTCAGGATAATGCCGTCGCAGCCTGCATCGAGCACATCTACCCAGAGTTTCTCGTTCAATATCTCGCCGGTAAAGATAAGTACCTTCACATCAGGATACTGCTCCTTGGTGTTGCGGCAAATCTCAACACCCACAGTGGTGGAACCACCCAAGCCCAGATCGAGCAGTACGAGGTCTGGCTTCTGCTGCTTGATGAGTTTCCAATAAGCTATTTCGCTATCCGCCGTGCCGATAATCTCGGCTTCCGGAATGTCGTTCTTGAAGATTCCTTCCGTGCCCTTCAATTCCAACGGCACGTCTTCTACTATGATTACTTTAAAGTTTTCCATTATTTCATTATTACATTCTTTATTTATAATCTCTTGATTTGTATCTATTTATATATTTTTATCTATATCCATAATTTTTCTTGGCAATACCACATCTATCATCAGCTTGCCATCTTCCGAAGGCTTGGCCTGAATGCCGCAGCCACGAAGGTTGGTGGTCTCTCCTATTTCCCTTACTATCTGGCGAGCCACCAGATACTTCATGTCGCAGGTGAGCGGCGTGAAGAGATGCGAATGTTTCTCCTCATCATAAACCACATCTTGCAGGATATATTGGCAGGTAACGTAGATAGGCTTTCTATCTTCCTTGATACTGCAGGTATAGTTCTTCACGCCTCCCACAAGCAGGGTCTTGAGATAGTTCAGCAAATCCCGGTCGCACTTGATGGTGCCATCCACCTGCTGCATCGCCTGCGCGCTCAGCATGTTATAGATAGACTTGTAATAATCCACCAGTTCGTGAAGCGAAGTTACATCTTCGGGAGTGGTATCAATGAGCTGGCGGATGCGCGACGGATAGTACATCGTCTCGTGCTTGAGCGTAGAGAGACAGTTGTCGAGCACCGAGTTGGCGATGTGCAACTTATCGTTCTCGTATTCCGCACGATGCAGGTCATCTTCTGCCATCTCGATGTTCACTGCCTCGCTCTGGCGCATCTCGATGCTTTTTCTCAGCGCCATCCGAATCTGCTCTACCACTTCATTGAGTTGCGGGAAGAGTTGGGAGTTGCGTATTTTATCGGCATCCTGCGCATTCCAGAGTTGGCTGATGAGGTGCAGCTTTTTTTCCTCCTTCTCATCGCTCAGCAGCACCTTGTTGATGCCGTTGATTTTATCCACCGCATACCGATAGCGGAGGATATGACGATAGTAGAGCAAATAGTATGCCAGCGGCAACTGGAGCAGCAGGAGGATGAGCAGGACGATGGCCACCGCCTTGGAGTTTTCTGACACCTGCATGGTGCGCACGTAATCATCCAGCGCGTTGTCGGCACTCCGCTCTCGGAAGAGCTGGGTATAAACCTTATTGTTGCTTTCGTAGAGTTCCCACTTATGCAGCGCCAAAGCAGCTACGGCACTTTCGTTGCGGATATCGAGAATCACATCGTAATTGGTAAGCAATCCCTCGTGCAGCCACTGTATCTCTGCCGCCGTTCCCGTCTTGGGATGGCTCACCATCAGATATTTGCCATCTGGATGGATGGAGAGATAATAGCGATTGAGATAGGTTCTTGCGGAATCTGCCATATCCAGGGTTCGCTCATACTTTCCGTTGATGTTGCAGAAGTATGCACTGTCGGCATAGGCATCAGCCCGTTCCAGCAAATTGATGGTTCCTGCACTCGCTTTGGAAATCATCAATGCCAGTATCAGCACCAGCTGCATCCTGCGGATTCCGCAAGGCAGACGGAAGGAGAATGTGCTGCCTTTCCCCTCCTCGCTTTCTGCATGGATATCGCAGACGGAGAAGAGAGAGCTCATCTTCTTGTATTTATCGATGATGCCCTTGCAATTGAGCAGACCGAAGCCATGACCGCCCGTATAGGTGCGGTCGAAGACGTGGGCCAGGGTTGTTTCGTCCATGCCCTTGCCTGTATCGGCTATGGAAATCTCAACAAAGGCTTTATCCACCATCTTGGCGCTAACCTCCACTTGTCCACCGCTAGGTGTAAACTTGCGGGCGTTATCGGCAATGGTGTTGATCATGAAGAGAGTCAGGGTGCGGTCGGCCTTCACCACGGCATCGGTAGATTGCACCTTCAGGTTCACGCCGCGCATCTGGAAACTCATCTTGCCTTTGGCCACAATGTCGAAGAGTGGCTGCAGCGGGAAGCTTTCGATACGGAGGTTGATGGCTCCCTGGCGCATCTGAATCCAATCGGTGAGCACTGCATTGTATTGATTAATCTGGTCGGCCAATTCTGAGATATACTGGTATCTTTCCTGTAGGATTTCCTCAGATTCTCCGCCTTCCTTCAATCGTTCTACCTCGTGAATCATACGGTCGATAAACGGCGTGATGCTGTTCACCAGCGATACCTTGGCACGCTGTTCCAGGTTTCTGCGCCTGTTCTCGGAGATATGAAACTGCATCATGTCCCGGGCTTCATTCACTTCTTCATATCTCTCGGTTAAGGCATTGAAGGTCTGCTCATTATTACTCTCCCATTCATGCAATGGAAGAAGCAGATCCTCAACCGAATGATTCTTTGCCTTTCTTCGTTTCATGCGGTCGAAGAGATAAAGCAGGAAGACCACCAGAACGATGACGAAGATAACAGCCGCAATCATCGAGTTTAGCTGTACGGCATTTTCATCCAACTGGGCGGCACGTGCCTCCAACTGCTTGTCCTGTCTCGCCTGCTCCTGCAGGTCGAGGTAGATATTTCGGTTGTAATCACTTTGCGGTTTGTGGTCGATGGCGGAATACACCAGGCAGAGACGTTCCCGGATGGAAGCCACCAGGTCGGGTGCCTGACTGATGGCCTTGTTCTGTGTAAGCGCCTGGTTCAGGCAATTGCCGGCAGAATTATAATCCCTGATTTGCCAATAGCATTCTGCCAGGGTTCGGTAGGCACCAGCCGTTTGATATACGTCTCCATACTCCGAGAAGAGGTTCAATGCTCTCTGGGCGAAGTTGCCCGCCAGGAGTTCTGTAGGCATCTGTTCCACATTGAGATACTGGAAAGCCGGGAGATTGTTTTTCACCAGGAAATCCCGGCGCTCGGCATCCTGAATATGCTCGCTGATGGCTTGCAGGGCATTAGCCTGCCAGTAAGGATACGGATTGCTTCCGCTCGCCATCATATAGAGGCGGATGAGAAAGTCGAACTCAGTCTGATTGATTTCATTGACGGTGCCCTGCGTGATGGCTCCGCCCGACCCGTAGTTATAGAGATAGTTGAGATATTGTGCCGTATCCTGCTCCAGTTCGTCGGGATCCAGGTTGGCAAGTGCCCGCTGCATGGGGCGTTCCTGCTGTATATAATAAAAATAGGTGGCTTCCACGATGTCGAACTCGCTCTTGGCATAGATGGTGCGGCGGTGTTCACGGAGCGGCAGATTGTTCGCCTCCTCGCCTATTCTGCGCAGTCGGCGCATTGCCTTTTCGCGATAAGTGTAAAAGTCCTTGTTGCGGGCTTCACGCTGACAGATTCTCATGCTCTGAACGTCTGCAACAAGGAGTTCTATCTGGTTGTCGCTCCGGTCTTCCACCTTCTTCAGCCATTGCTTGGCAGCCCGATAATCCATCTTGGCAATCGCCACGAACGCCAGGTTGTTGCAAGCCTCTGCATAGCCAGCAGGATAGTCGTCAGCAAGAGCCAACGCTCTCGTTGCCAACACCTTAGTAGAATCAATATTACGATAGTGAAACGCATAAGAAAGGCTATTCAGCCTATCAACTTCGCCCTTATGCGACGGCGAACAGGCTGAAAAAACAAGCATCGCCACCATCATGCCGACGATGGCGATGCCATGAATATGATGAAATAATTTATGCAAAGGCATAAAGTTTATTTTCATGAAACATGTTTGAATCACATAGGGATGGTTACAGCGTTTTAGGCGCGAGCCTTAGCGATATAACCCAGAGCCTCCTGGCACTTAGCTGTGATAGCAGCCCAGTCGCCGGCAGCAACTGTCTCCTTAGGGAAGAGCTTAGAGCCCATACCTACGCAGAGAACACCTGCCTTGATCCATGGAGTAAGATTCTCCTCTGTTGGCTCCACTGCACCAGTTACCATGATGTTGCTCCAGCGCAAAGGTGCCATTACGTTCTTAACGAATGAAGGACCACCTACGTTACCTGCTGGGAATACCTTTGTTACATCGCAACCAGCAGCCTGTGCATTGTTGATTTCTGTAACAGAACCACAACCTGGAGAATATGGAACCAGGCGACGGTTGCAGACAGGAGCAATCTCTGGGTTGAAGTTAGGACCCACGATAAAGTTTGCACCCAACTGGAGGTACAAAGAAGCTGTACCAGCGTCAACCACTGTACCGGCGCCCAAGATCATCTCAGGGCAAGCCTTGTCAGCCCACTTAACCAATTCACCGAAGATTTCGTGAGCGAAATCACCACGGTTAGTAAACTCGAATACGCGAACACCACCCTCGTAGCAAGCCTTGATTACGTTCTTGCAGATTTCTACGTCCTTATTGAAGAATACAGGCACCATACCAGTCTCTTTCATAGCTGCCATGACCTGCATTTTGCTAAACTTTGCCATCTTTAAATTTTAATTAATAATTTATAGTTAAATTATCGCTGCACGCGACCATTAGCGTTACCGCCAGCAAGGCTCTCTACCTCGTCAGCAGATACCAGGTTGAAGTCGCCAGGAATAGTGTGCTTCAATGCAGAAGCAGCTACAGCGAACTCCAATGCCTCAGCCTGAGTTCCCTTGGTCAGGAGACCGTGGATCAAGCCGCCAGAGAAAGAGTCACCACCACCAACGCGGTCGATGATAGGGTTAATATCGTAGTGCTTGCTCTGGTAGAACTCCTTACCATCATAGATAAGCGCCTTCCAGCCATTGTGGGTAGCAGAAAGAGACTCACGGAGAGTAGAAACCACATACTTGAAGCCGAACTCCTTCATCATACCCTGGAAGATGCCATAGTAACCCTCAGCATCAGTCTTACCGCCTTCTACGTCAGCGTCTGGCTTGAAGCCCAAGCAAAGCTGAGCATCTTCCTCATTACCGATACATACGTCAACATACTGCATCAATGGGCGCATTACAGAGATAGCCTTCTCTGAAGTCCAGAGCTTCTTGCGGAAGTTGAGGTCAACAGATACAGTTACGCCATGACGCTTAGCAGCCTCACAAGCCAACTTAGTCAACTCAGCAGCCTTGTCGCTGATAGCAGGAGTAATACCGCTCCAGTGGAACCACTGAGCACCCTCCATAATCTTGTCGAAGTCGAAATCTGCAGCATCAGCCTCTGCGATAGCACTGTGTGCACGGTCGTAGATAACCTTTGATGGGCGCATAGAAGCACCAGTCTCTGCATAGTAAAGTCCCACACGGTCACCGCCACGAGCGATGAACTCTGTGTTTACGCCATAACGACGGAGAGCGTTTACAGCAATCTGACCGATCTCGTGCTTTGGCAACTTAGATACGAAGTAAGCCTCATGGCCATAGTTAGCCACGCTTACAGCTACGTTAGCCTCACCACCGCCAGGGATGATTCGGAATGATTCACTCTGAATGAAGCGATCGTTAGCCTCTGGAGACAAACGAAGCATAATCTCACCTAATGTTACAATTTTAGCCATTTTGATGTTTTAATTTTATTTGTTTTTATGTCTGTTATTGATTGACAAATTTTAAAGTAGTTGTCTTTTTTGCGCCGATTTTCGTTCGATAGATTATCGCTCAGCAGAGCCGTTTTTGTGCGATAGTTCATCGTTCAGCAGACAAATAACCATACATTGTCTTTTATCGTTGGCAAAAATAGCTATAATTTCTCGAATAACGAAATAAAATCGAGTTTTTTTTCACTTTTACCCCCATTTTTTTTGGTTTTCACCTCAAATTTGTATATTTCTTTCTTTTTTTAGCCTTTTTTGTGCAAAAAATCGGCTGTGCATTCGCACAATTCAAAAAAATGTTGTATATTTGTGCCCGAAAGTCGATGTGTGGTCGCACACAACCGATTTGAGAGTTAGTAAAATGCAAAAAGCACAGATTTCGCACACAATCATATAGGATGCAAAGCATCCATGCATATATAATAATGTACGCGTAATGAAGTGCTATGATTACAAACTTAAAAACAAATGGCCGAAAAAATCAGAATCAAGGATATCGCTGAGAGAGCTGGCGTATCCGTTGGTACAGTGGACAGAGTTCTACACAATCGCCCTAACGTGTCGAAACCGGCACGTGAGAAGGTGGAGAAAGCCCTCAAGGAGATGAATTACCAGCCAAACATGTACGCAAGTGCATTGGCTTACAACAAGGAGTACACCTTCTATCTCCTCCTCCCAAAGCACGAGTCTGAGGCTTATTGGGAAGAGATTGAGGAAGGTGCGAAGAAATGTGAAGACCAGCGCCGTGATTTCCACATCAACCTGGAGATTAAGTTCTACGAGCGCTCCAGCGAAGAGTCTTTCCGCGATGCTTCCCAGGAGATTCTGGAGGCCAAGCCGTCGGGAGTTGTCGTGGTACCGGCTTCGCTTGCCGTGACACGCGAGCTGACAGAGCAGTTGCATCATCTCAACATTCCGTTCATCCTGCTCGACTCCTACATGCCCGATCTGCGTCCGCTTTCGTTCTTCGGACAGGATTCGTTCTGCTCCGGTTTCTTTGCAGCCAAGATGCTCTGCATGATAGCCGGCGGAGAAAAGGAAGTGATGCTGATGCGCCAGACCAAGGATGGCCGTGTGGTGAGCAAGCAGCAGGACAACCGTGAGGTGGGATTCCGCCATTACATGCACGACCACTTTCCGCAGATGCAGATCCACACGCTCGATTTGCCGCTCAACGGCACCCGAGGCGAGTTTGTCAAGATGCTGGAGAATTACTTCAACGAGCATCCCGACACCCACCACTGCATCACCATGACATCCAAGGCGCATATCGTGGGCGACTATCTCCTGAAGTCAAACCGCCGCGACATCCAGATCATGGGCTATGATATGGTAGAGAAGAATGCCAAGTGCCTTCGCGAGGGAAGCATCTCCTTCCTCATCGCTCAGCACGCCTTCATGCAGGGCTATTACTGCGTAGATACCCTCTTCAGGGCCATCGTGCTGAAGAAGAAGGTTACTCCCGTGAACTACATGCCTATCGAGCTGCTGATGAAGGAGAACGTGGATTTCTATCGCAGAACTCAGATTTAGAAAGTAGAATAACATTATTATAAACAAAAACAAGACTACAAGAATGAAACTATCAAGCTTTATCAAGATTAACCCTGCTGATTCAGTAGTGGTTTGCTTGCGCCCTATGCAGAAGGGCGAGGCTATTGAGGTAGATGGCAAGGTCATCACTCTTTTGCAGGATACTCCTGCCGGTCACAAGGTGCTCATCAACGACGCTGCCGAAGGACAGGACATCATCAAGTACGGCTACCCTATCGGTCACGCCAAGAAAGACTTGAAGCAGGGCGAGTGGGTTAACGAGAACAATCTCAAGACCAATCTTGCCGGCACTTTGGAATATACCTACAATCCTGTGGAAGAGAAGCTGAACATCGCCGACGAGGGCAGAACCTTCAAGGGTTACGTGCGCAAGAACGGCGAAGTGGGAACACGTAACGAGGTTTGGGTGGTTCCAACCGTAGGTTGCGTTAACGGTGTTGCCGAGAAGCTCGTTGAGCTTCTGAAGCAGGAAACAGGCGGCGAGGGCATTGACGCCATCCACGCCTGGCACCACAACTTTGGTTGCTCACAGCTCTCGGGCGACCATGAGAACACCCGCAAGGTGTTGCGCGACATTTGTCTCCATCCTAACGCTGGTGCCGTGCTCGTACTCTCATTGGGCTGCGAGAACAACCAGCCAGACGATTTCATGGCAATGCTGGGCGATTACGACAAAGACCGCATCAAGCTGCTCGTTACCCAGAAGGTAGAAGGCGATGAAATTGAGGAAGGCATGAAAATCCTCCGCAATCTCTATGCCAAGGCCAAGGAAGATGAGCGCGAGGAGGTTTCTGTGAGCAAGCTCCGCGTGGGCTTGAAGTGTGGCGGATCTGACGGATTCAGCGGCATCACCGCCAACCCATTGGTGGGCGAGTTCTCTGATTGGCTCGTGGCACAGGGCGGTACAAGCATCCTCACCGAGGTGCCTGAGATGTTTGGTGCAGAAACAATCCTGATGAACCGTTGCGAGAACAAGGAGCTCTTCGATAAGACTGTTCACCTCATCAACGATTTCAAGGAGTACTTCCTGAGCCATGGCGAGCCTGTGGGCGAGAATCCTTCTCCAGGCAACAAGGCTGGCGGTATCTCTACCTTGGAGGATAAGGCACTCGGTTGCACCCAGAAGTGCGGTCGTGCTCCGGTGAGCGGCGTATTGCAGTATGGTGAGCGTCTGGAGACATCTGGCTTGAACCTCTTGTCTGCTCCAGGCAACGACCTCGTGGCAGCCACTGCCCTGGCATCTTCCGGTTGCCAGCTCGTACTCTTCACCACCGGTCGTGGAACCCCATTCGGCACCTTCGTTCCAACCATGAAGATTTCAACCAACAGTAATCTGGCTAAGAACAAGCCAAACTGGATTGACTTCAACGCAGGCGCCCTGGTAGAAGGCACCGACATGAAGGAGTTGGTAAAGCAGTTTATTGATAAGATTATTGCCGTAGCCAGTGGCGAGGAGGCTCGCAACGAGCGCAACGGCTATCGTGAAATTTCCATTTTCAAGAATGGAGTAACATTGTAAAAGTTCCTGGAATGGAGAAACATTGTAATTTTCCATTTCCTGGAATGGAGTAACATTGTTAAAAAGCAAGGAGTGAGAAGTCGGGAGCCGGGATTCAGAAAGAGAGTCCCGTTTCCCAGCTTCTCTCTTCTCATTAAAATAATGATGAGCAATCAGTCTCATAAAATGATTATGATTGAATAATGATGAGTAATAAGAAAGGTATGTTGGCATTATCGCCATTAATTTTGTTGATTGTCCTCATTGTGGCTTACACCCTCTATTCTGTGGATGCGAGTCATAAGGACACGAATCTGTCACTCACGGTGGCATTTATGATTGCCAGCATCTATGCAGTGGCCATCTCGGGCGGAATGCCCATCAAGAAGCGAGTAGATACCTACAGTCGCGGAGCCGGTGCCAACAACCTGATGCTCATGCTCTGGATTTACGTATTGGCAGGTGCTTTCGCAGCTTCTGCCAAGGCGATGGGAGCGGTAGATGCCACGGTGAATCTGGCTCTGAGTGCCCTGCCAGCCAGCATGATATTGCCGGGACTCTTCCTGGCAGCCTGTTTCATTTCCGTATCCATCGGAACAAGCGTAGGCACAGTAGTGGCCCTTGTTCCGATAGCTGCGGGCCTGGCGCACTCCATGGGGGTGAACGTGGGCATGATGACGGCTATCATCGTGGGTGGCGCTTACTTCGGCGACAACCTCTCGTTCATTTCCGACACCACGGTGGTGGCTACGCAGACCCAGAACTGCAAGATGAGCGATAAGTTCAGGGTCAACTCCCTCATTGTGGTTCCGGCAGCCGTCCTCGTGCTCGCCGTCTATGGCGTGATGGGCTTCGGCTTGCAGGCACCTACCCAGATTCCGGAGGTGGAATACATGAAGGTTATACCTTATATTATAGTACTCGTCACAGCCATTGCCGGCATGAACGTGATGGCGGTGCTCACCGTGGGCACCATCCTCTGCGGAGTCATCGGCATCGGAAGTCATCTCATGGGCTCTTCTGCCTCCTACGACCTCTTCGGCTGGTTCTCGGCAATGGGAAACGGCATCGTGGGCATGGGCGAACTGATTATCATCGCCATGATGGCGGGCGGAATGCTCGAAATCATCCGCGAGAACGGCGGCATCAACTATATCATCGATAAGATTACCGCCCACGTCAGCAGCAAGCGTGGTGCCGAACTCTCTATCGCAGCCCTGGTGTCGATGGTGAACATCTGCACCGCCAACAATACGGTGGCCATTCTCACCGTGGGCAACATATCGAAGAAGATAGGCGATAAGTTTGGCGTAGATAACCGCAAGGCGGCAAGTATCCTCGACACCTTCTCCTGCACCGTACAGGGCCTGATTCCTTACGGAGTGCAGATGCTTCTGGCGGCGGGACTCGCCAATCTCAGTCCGATGGATATCCTGCCCTATCTCTACTATCCGATGGCCATCGGCGTAGCAGCCCTCCTTGCCATCCTGCTGAGATATCCCAAGAGATACAGTTAAGAGAATTGGCTCCAGCCACCAACAGAATATAGAGACTGATAGGGCTAGAGTATGATAAGAAACAAGATAAATCAATTCATTTAAAACTTTAAAAACGATGGATTTTTTACAGAGGAACCTTTTTATCAAATTGCGTTCCGCCCACTTCGGCACAGAAGAGGAGATGGAACCCATGACTACATTCAAGCAAAAGAAAATTGCTCAGATGATGAAGAATCTCAATGCAGTTCCTGCGGGCGAAGTCCGCATGAACAATGGTTTCCTGAATCGACGTCTCGCCAACATCCAGGAAAATGAGCGTCATGCTATCGATACTTCCATCGAGACCCTGCACCTGCTGCGCATCATCGTGTCAAACATCAACGGCATTCTTGCCTACGGCATCAACCTGAGCGGCATCATCGAGATGGGCAACTACCTGCGAACCAAGGGCGACAAGGTAGATTTCGTAAAGCTCGACAAGTGGATCAGCAAGTTGCGCATCCAGCGCATGGCCCAGTTGCAGGGCAGCGTGCTCATCCTCTTCTTCGATTTCGAACAGGATGAGATTCCTTACGTGCGCCGTGTGGAGCGGGGTGCCTACAAGCTCACCCTGCGCTCGCTGTATTACAACGAGCAGGACATCCAGGACATCCAGCTCAACGAAACGCAGTCGGGCTTCGTGCACGTAACAGGCGGCACCATGCGCAAGAACCTGCGCCGAAGCATGAGATACCTGGAATATGCGCCCATCGAAACCATCAGCAACTTCTGCAATAACTTCTTCAAGTCGCTCTCCGAGATTGAGGAGTAGAGGTTTCGCCTGAAGATGATTCTTCGAGGAGTAGATGATGAAGAAGTTTATGATAATATAAAATATATAAAAAATAAGCCCCTAACGCTACGAATATCGCATGATTTTCGTACCTTTGCAGATATGAAACGAATTTTTATAACAATAATATCGACTATAATCACTCTTTGCAGTCACGCCCAGGTGCAATGCGAAGATACCTGTAGCCACGTGCATGGCATCGACATGAGCCATTATCAGGGAAAAGTGTTCTGGGAAACCATCGGCGACAACAGCAAGATGGCGTATGTTTATCTGAAGGCAACTGAAGGTGGAACCAATGTTGACAGCAGATACAAGCAGAATATCGACCTCGCCCACAGATACGGCATGAAGGTGGGATCCTACCACTTCTATCGTGCCCGCATCCCCCAGCAGACCCAGTTGGAGAACTTCAAGGCGCAATGCCGCCCGGGCGACCAGGATCTGCTCCCGATGATTGATGTGGAGACCAAGAGCGGTTTGCCAACCGAGGAGTTCTGCGACTCACTCTTCAAGTTCCTGCATCTCGTGGAGAAGGCCTATCGCCAGAAGCCGCTCGTCTATACCGGTGCCAATTTCTACGATAATTATCTGTTGGGCAAACTCGACGGCTACAAGCTGATGATTGCCCAATACAGCAAGCGTGAACCAGTGCTCCGTGATGGCAGAGATATCGAGATGTGGCAATACACCGGTAAGGGAAGGCTCAACGGCGTAAACGGATACGTGGATAAGAGCCGCTTCATGGGCAGACACAGATTGCGGGAAATCAGATTCAGACACAGATAATATAAGTAAATCAATAAACATTAAATAAAACTATGGCAATTATAAAATGTCCAGAATGTGGACGCCAAATCAGTGACAAAGCCCCTACTTGTCCTAACTGCGGTGTGGAAATCGCAGGTAAGATTATCAAATGCCCTCACTGTGGAGAGATTTATTTCAGCAGTCAGGAGATGTGTCCTAACTGTCATGAGATGGCTACGACAGGTCCTGGGGGTCCTGCTATGGTTGCATCGAATACTACGGTTGCATCGCAGAATACAATGGTCGCAGCACAGAATAACGCAGTTGCTTCGCAGAATGCTGCAGATTATGATGCATCCGGTGTGCCTGTCACTCCACCAACTCCTCCTACTCCACCTACCCCTCCGGTGCCTCCAGCAAGACCGGCGGCAGCTGGAAACAACGGAAACGGATATGGAAGATATAGTAACGGCGGCAACGGAAACAGCACCGAGGAAACCTCACAGCAGAAAGCAGAGAAGAAAAAGAGTGCCCGCAATATTCTGATTATCTCGCTGGTATTCTCTATCATCGTATGCGGCGTGTTGTATTATCTCTACGATAATGCCAACCGTGCCAAGGAGCAGGAAGCTTACGAATACGCCATGAAGAGCAGCGACCCGATGGTGCTGCAAAGCTATCTCGATACTTACAAGACTGCCGATGAGGCGCATCGCGATTCTATCATGGCGCACCTGGAGTTGCTCAAGAACATCGACCAGGATTGGACCAACGCCCTGGTAAGCGGGTCGAAGCAGGCCCTGGAGGAGTATTTGCAGAAATATCCAAACAGTCCTCATAAGCAGGAGGCATGGAACAAGATTGATTCCATCGACTGGAATGTGGCAAAGAATGCCGATACCGTTGAGGCTTACCAGGCTTACCTGGATGCTCATGCCGACGGTACGCACATCGAGGAGGCTGAGAATGCGATGAAGAAGGCGAAGAGCCGCGATTTGCAGCCAGAAGAGAAGCAGATGGTTAGCGGCTTGTTCCGCCAGTTCTTCCAGAGCATCAATTCTCATAATGCCGACGGACTTACTGCCACCTGCGAGGATATCCTCTCTTCTCTCTTGGGCAAGAGTTCTGCCACCAAGGCAGATGTGGTAACCTTTATGGATAAGCTCTATAAGGAGAATGTGGCCAACATGAACTGGCGAATCAACAATGATTACCAGATCAAGAAGCGAGAGGTGAGTGAGGAAGATTACGAGTATCAGGTGCAGTTCTCTGCCGTTCAGGACGTGGATCTTACCGATGGAACCAAGAAGCAGAACAACTTCAAGATCAATGCCGTGGTTTCACCAGCCGGCAAGGTTTCTTCTTTCAACATGACTCAGGTTACAACAGAATAGTTTATAGTTTACAATTTATAGGTTATATTTATAGGTTGTAACGTACAATGAATATAAAAAAGGGGTGTGGCTTTTTACAGTCACACCCTTTTTTATATCATTTTCCAAGAACGCAAGTCCGCTAGGCGTCCCGCCGGATTTGAAATCCGGCGTTAAAAAATGTCCTTACCTATTTAGGCTCTGCGGATTTGTAATCCGCAGCAAAGGAGTATGACCCCTCTATTTAAAATAGTATTGTTCCTTTTTCTGAGTCTGCTTTCCGAATTCTATGGCGTGATGCGGGCAGTGATGATAACAGGTGAAGCAGGTGAGGCAATCCTTGTGGTGCAACCATTCGGGATATTGGCCGTGACCGCCCTTGATATCGCCCACGGGACAAACGTTGGCGCAGATGCCACACTTCACACACTTGTCTTTCTCCACATGGAATCGCTTGTCGGTGATGAGCACGTTTTCGAAGAAACCGCCCACTACCTTGGTGAAGAACCATGGGATAGGCCCCTTAACCAATCTGCTTACGCCTTCCTTCCTATCGAAAATTTCCTCGCAAATCATGGCTAGCTCCTGAGCTGCTTTCGATTTCTTCCTGATTTCCTTCTCCTTGGGATCCACATCCATGAAGGGAAGCCCCACGTAGGATTCCGGCATAATGAGAGAGTAGGAGGAAGATACCTCCGTAATGCCCAAGGCTTGAAGCGATGGATTCTGAGAGATGACCTCGTTCAGGTTCTCGATGGTGAGCCCGATACTGTCGCCTGCCGTACAAACGCAGTAGGCGAAGGGACGGTTTCCGGCAGCATCCGATAAAGCCTTTCTTTCTGCTGAGGCCGAATTCTCGGCAGCATCCGAATCAACCCTTTGGACTTTCATTCTTCTGATAAACTCCCTTACCAGCTTGGGAACCCTCCAGCCGTGTACGGGGAAAACGAATCCGAGCCGCTCATTCTCTTTCAGAATAAACGGCTCGGCTAATGTATGGCTTGAATCATCAGCCCTCATGTAGGGAGCGATGGAAATCAAGTCTTCTTGAGTAGCCGACGCCAGTTTCGACGCCGCCCACTTGGTATTTCCTGTTCCTGAGAAATAAAATATCATGCTTATTTCTTTTCATTCATTACACCCTCAATGTAGATACGCGACATCTCTACATTACCATTGGTGCGAATGGTGATGCTCTTCTTGAAGTGGCCAGGGAACATGCCCCTGCCATTATAGGTTACACTGATCTGCCCCTTCTGACCAGGAGCAATAGGCTGCTTGGTGTAAGATGGAACCGTGCAACCGCAGCTGGCGATGGCCTGATTGATAACGAGAGGCTTGTTGCCCACGTTGGTGAAGGTGAATGTAGCCTTCTGGACTGGCGAAGTCTCCTCAAAGGTGCCGAAGTCGTGTACCACCTTCTCAAACTTAATCTCTGCCTGAGCAGAGGCGGATGTTACCATGGCTACAAGCATGGTCAGAGCCAATATGATTCTTTTCATTTTCATATCCTTTCTTATCTTTATATTTCTTTTATCTATTTGGATGCAAAATTACATATAAAGTTTAGTATATCGCCACTTTTTTACATTATTTATAAAATTAGTGGCGATATTTATTAAATCACAACGATATTTAGAGCTTGGCAAGAAATTGTCCCGTTAAACTCTCTCGGCATGCCATCACTTCTTCCGGGGTGCCCTCCACCACCAGGTTGCCGCCCTTGTCGCCGCCCTCAGGTCCCAGGTCGATGATGTAGTCGGCACATTTGATTACATCAAGATTGTGCTCGATGACCACCAGCGAATGACCCCTTTCTATCAGGGCATTGAAGGCGTGAAGCAGGCGCTTGATGTCGTGGAAGTGGAGACCCGTGGTCGGCTCGTCGAAGATGAAGAGCGTTGGCGACTGCTCCTCCTTGCTGATGAAATAAGCCAGTTTCACACGCTGGTTCTCACCGCCCGACAGCGTGCTCGAACTCTGGCCCAGCTTGATGTAACCCAGGCCCACATCCTGCAGCGGCTTCAGTCGGCTCACGATGGTGCGGCAGAAGTCGAAGTCGCCCTCGTGGTGCTGGTTCTTCTCGTCGCCGAAGAACTCGATGGCTTCGTTCACGGTCATGTTGAGCACATCGTTGATGTTCTTGCCGGCCACCATTACCTCCAGGATATCGTGCTTGAATCGCTGACCCTTGCACGCCTCGCATGTCAGCGTCAGGTCGGCCATAAACTGCATCTCGATGGTTACATAGCCCGCACCCTTGCATTCCTCGCATCTTCCGCCCTCGGTGTTGAAGGAGAAGTACTGCGGCGTGAAGCCCATCTGCTTGGCCAGCGGCTGGTTGGCAAAGAGACTTCTGATGGCATCGTATGCCTTCAGGTAGGTGGCAGGGTTGCTGCGGGTGCTCTTGCCGATAGGGTTCTGATCTACGAACTCCACGTGCTTCACGGCATCCACATCGCCCTCCATCTGCTGGAATTCGCCTGGAGCATCACACACCAGGTCGAGCTTTCGGCGCATGGCAGGGTAGAGGATGCCCTTGATGAGCGAACTCTTTCCCGATCCCGATACGCCTGTCACCACGGTGAACACGTTGAGCGGAATCTTCACGTCGATGCCGCGCAGATTGTTCATTCTGGCACCCTTGATTTCGATGAATCGGTTCCAGATGCGATGGCTCGATGGGCGGTCGATGGTTTCGTGGTGCGTGAGATACTGGATGGTGTGGCTCTCGGGATATTTCTCCAGCAGTACCTGCTGCTCGGCAGGGTCGGTGGTGGTATATTCCGAATGAGGACCGGCATATACCAGTCGGCCGCCCAGGCGTCCGGCATCCGGACCGATGTCTATCAGATAGTCGGCAGCCCGCATGATCTCCTCGTCGTGTTCTACCACTACCACGGTGTTGCCCAGTTCCTGCAACTCTCGCAATACCTTGATCAGTCGGTCGGTGTCACGGCTGTGGAGTCCGATGCTCGGCTCGTCCAGGATATACACGCTGCCCACCAGCGAGGACCCCAGGTTGGTGGTCAGGTTGATGCGCTGGCTTTCACCTCCAGAAAGGGTGTTGGATAATCGGTTGAGTGTAAGATAGCCCAGTCCCACATCCAGCAGGAATTGCAGACGATGTGTAATCTCGGTGAGCAGGCGCTTGGCTATTTCCTTTTCGTTATCCGATAGGTCCAGGTTCTTGAACCAGGCGCTGAGGTTCACAATCGACATATCCACCAGTTCGGTGATGCTCTTGCCTCCAATCTTCACGTAGTTCGCCTCCTTTTTGAGTCGGGTACCGTGACAGGTAGGGCACACGGTCTTGCCTCTGAATCGGCTCAGCATCACGCGGTATTGAATCTTATACTGGTTTTCCTTCACCATTCTGAAGAACTCGTCGATGCTCACACGGTCGTGCGGTTCACGGTCTTTTTCCGATGGCAATCCGTGCCAGAGCCAGTCTTTCTCCTGCTGCGTCAGTTCGTAGTACGGCTTGAAGATAGGGAAGTTGTAAGGTTCCGCCCGTCGTATGAATTCCTTGAGCCACATGCCCATTTTTTCTCCACGCCAGCACACCACGCAACCATCGTAGAGGCTCAGCGAAGTGTTAGGAATCACGAGTTTCTCGTCGATGCCTATAACGCTTCCGAAGCCTTCGCAGGTAGGGCAGGCTCCCAGTGGCGAATTGAAGGCAAACATATTGTCGGTAGGTTCCTCAAACTGCATGTCGTCGGCTTCGAATCGGGTGGAGAAGTCGTAGCAGATGTTGCTTGGCGGGAAGACGAGTCGGCAGGCGCCGTCGCCCTCGTAGAAGGCGGTTTCGGCAGAGTCGAAGAGACGGCTGATATCATCCTTCTCGTCGCTTACCGATGCTCGGTCGATGACGAGATAGATTTCCCGGTTCTGCTCTTTCAGCATCTGGGTGAGTTCTTCACCGCTTGCATCCAGAAGCTCCTTATCTTCAGCTTCCAGGAAATCTTCTATTCTGAAGAATTCTCCCTTCTGCATGATTCGGGCATAGCCCTCCTGCATGTACATCTCCAGCTGCTCTCTGAGGTTGCGGCCTTCGATGACATGGATGGGGGCGAGGATTACGAATCGGGTACCCTTGGAATATTGTTGGGTGCAAGCCAGGACATCCTCCGTGGTATGTCGCTTCACCTCCTGTCCGCTGATAGGCGAATAGGTTTTTCCGATGCGTGCGAAGAGCAGTCGCAGGTATTCGTAAATTTCTGTGCTGGTGCCCACGGTAGAGCGGGGGTTGCGTGCAATCACCTTCTGTTCGATGGCGATGGCAGGGGGTAATCCCTTGATGAAATCACACTCAGGCTTGGTCATTCTTCCCAAGAACTGACGGGCGTAGGATGACAGCGACTCCACGTAGCGGCGCTGGCCCTCGGCGTATAGGGTATCGAAAGCCAGAGAAGATTTTCCCGACCCGGAGACTCCTGTAATGGCAACGAATTTGCCCTGTGGAATCTTCACGTCGATATTCTTCAGGTTGTTTGCTCTCGCCCCTTTTATTTCTATATATTTATCTTTTGGCATTTTCTTTATTCTTCTTTTAAGATTAAGGCTTGGGGGGACAAGCGATGGAATCGCTTGGAACGGGGGCGGAAGGGGGAAAGGCTCCTTTTACCTTTTTTTCTTTATTCCTTTCCTTTTCCCTTTTTTCCCCCTTTTCCTTTCCCTTATTCGTGGTGATACGGCTCCCCTTTTATAATGGTGCATGCGCGATAGAGCGCTTCGGTGAAGATGAGCCTCACCATCTGGTGGGAGAACGTCATCTTTGAGAGCGAAATCTTCTCGTTGGCGCGGTCGTAAACCGCCTGCGAGAAGCCGTAGGGGCCGCCAATCACGAATACGAGTCTTCGGGCAGTGGCCTGCTTGCGCTCTATCCACTTGGCAAACTCGATGCTGCGGAACTCCTGTCCGTGTTCATCCATCAGCACCACGGTATCCGAAGGCTGAATCTGCTTCAGAATCAGTTCCCCCTCCCGTTCCTTCTGCTGCTGTTCGCTGAGGCTCTTGGTATTCTTGAGCTCCGGGATGGTGGTGATGTTGAAGGGCATGTAGTGGGTGATGCGCTCGGCATAATCCTTGATGCCCGCCACGAAATGCTTGTTCACGGTCTTTCCGACCAATATCAATTCTGTCTTCATTTCCTAAATCGTATCCTCCTTAATTATCGCATTAACTTTAAATGGTAAGGTTTAAACTCTTAACAGTAAGCTCTAAGCAGTGAGCTTTAAACTCTTAGCTTTAAACTCTTAGCTTTAAGCTCTTAACTCTTATAGTATCCTTTCTTTTCCAGTTTCGGGTTCTTCGGGAACCAGCCTTTCTCGCATCGATGCTTCTGCTCGAAAAGCTCGCCGATGCTCCATAGGCACGAGGCACCCAGCACGCCCAGCAGTGCCGAGCAGAGCACGTTGGCAACCAGGAAGGCTGCACCCACACTGATGATTCCACACACCAGAAACACCCACCAGTAGCGGGTGCCCATATAATACTCAACCTTGATAACGATAGGGTGGAAGAGCCCTATTATTAAAAAGGTGGAAACGGCGATGATCACGCCCGTATAATATAATTCCATAAGCCTTTTTTAATTTCATTTCTTTTTCAATGTGCAAAAATACAAAAAAAACTCCAATCTTGTTTGGTTTCTCAAATATTTTATTTATCTTTGTACGCAAAAAGAGAAATATTGTGCTGTTTTCGGGCACAACCCTCTGATTGAACTTTAATTAATAACAAAATAGAATCAACTATGGCTAATAACGCAGAATTGATTAAGCAGTGTGAAGAAAGAGCACAGCAGTGGCTCACACCTGCATTCGACGAAGAAACTCGTAAAGAAGTTAAGGCAATGCTCGAGGCTGAGGATAAGTCAGCACTCGTTGATGCCTTCTATCAGAACTTGGAGTTCGGTACTGGTGGTTTGCGCGGCATCATGGGCGCAGGTACCAACCGCATGAACAAGTATATCGTTGGTATGGCTACCCAGGGCTTTGCTAACTACATCCTCAAGGCTTTCCCAGGCGAGGAGAACCTTTCTGTAGTGGTAGGTCACGACTGCCGTAACAACTCCCGTCTCTTCGCAGAGACCGTTGCTGCCATCTTCTCTGCCAATGGCATCAAGGCTTATCTCTTCGAGAGCCTCCGTCCTACACCAGAGATTTCTTTCGCTATCCGCGAGCTCGGTGCCAAGGCTGGTGTCAACGTAACAGCTTCTCACAACCCTAAGGAGTACAACGGTTACAAGGCTTACTGGAGCGATGGTGCTCAGGTTCTGGCTCCACACGATACGGGTATCATCGAGGAGGTGAACAAGGTTACTATCGACCAGGTGAAGTTCGAGGCTAACTGGGATTTGATCAAGATTATCGGTGGTGAGATGGATTACGACTACATGACAGCCGTTCACTCTGCCATGATCGACCAGGATGTTATCAACCGTCAGAAGGACCTCAACATCGTTTACTCAGCCATGCACGGCACAGGTCGCGTCATCGTTCCTCTCTGCCTGCGTTCTTGGGGCTTCCAGAACATCAATGTAGTGCCTGAGCAGATGGTTGTAGATGGCAACTTCCCAACAGTGGTTTCTCCTAACCCGGAGAATGCTGAGGCTATGACCCTCGGTATGAAGCTCGGTACCAAGTTGAACGCTGACCTTGTGGTAGCTACCGACCCAGACGCTGACCGTCTTGCCATCGTTTGCCGCGACGACAAGGGTGAGTGGATGATCATCAATGGTAACCAGACAGCCATGATGTTCTGCTACTACATCATCGAGAACAAGAAGAAGTTGGGCAAGTTGAAGCCAACAGACTTCCTCGTTAAGACCATCGTAACAACAGAGGTTATCGCTGAGATTGCCAAGAAGAACAACGTAGAGTTGCGCGACTGCTACACTGGTTTCAAGTGGATTGCACGCGAGATTGCTATCTCTGAGGGCAAGCAGCAGTACATCGGTGGCGGTGAGGAGAGCTTCGGCTTCTTGCCATACGATAAGGTACGCGATAAGGATGCTCCTGCTTCTATCTGTCTGATTTGCGAGATTGCAGCCTGGGCTAAGGATCAGGGCAAGACTCTCTACGATCTCTTGATGCAGATTTACGCAGAGTATGGCTTCAGCAAGGAGTTCACTGTTAACGTGGTTCGCCCAGGTAAGACTGGTGCTGACGAGATTAAGCAGATGATGGCAGACTTCCGTGCCAACCCTCCACAGGAGTTGGGTGGCAGCAAGGTGGTTACCTGGAAGGACTACCAGTCTTTGGAGGCTAAGCATGCTGACGGCAGCGTAGAGAAGCTCGTTATGCCTGCTACAAGCAACGTGCTCCAGTGGTTCTGCGATGACAACACCAAGGTGAGTGTCCGTCCATCAGGTACAGAGCCTAAGATTAAGTTCTATATTGAAGTAAAGGATCCTTCATTCAAGTGCGCTGGCTGCTACAACCGCTGCACAGCTGCCGCAATGGATAAGATTGAGGCCATCAAGAAGAGCTTGAAGCTGGATTAAAAGATATTTTTTGGGTGCATTATTAGGGGACATGATAATGCGCATTTTTTCGGCGAGGGGTCATCCTGACCTCTCGCCATTTTGATTTATAAAATTTTAGTTCATGAATAGGAAAAGAAAGAAGATCATCGGTTTGGGACTCTTGCTCCTGCTTGCACCTTCTGCCGGCTACGCCCAGGGCTATAGCTGCGGAAACGTGGGGCTGTTCTGCTCGCCCGATACTCTGCGGGGAGCACAGATAGGTGCCTTCTCCAGCGTGGTTTACAAGCAGATGAGGGGACTGAGCCTGGCTGGTGTCATCAACTCCGTGGGCGATGATATGCGGGGCGTGCAAATCTCGGGCGTATCCAATGTGGTGAAGGGAGGCAACGGCGTGCAGCTGTCTTTATTCAATAATATATCCTCCTCGCCATTCCGTGGCGTGCAGCTCAGCGGACTCTCTAATGTCTCCATGGGCATGAAGAGGGGACTGCAGATTGCTTCCGCCAACGTAAGTTCCTCGTATATGCGCGGTTTGCAGGTGGGCGGATACAACTATGCCGATACCCTCAACGGTTCGCAGATAGGCCTCCTCAACGTCTGCGTGAGCCATCCGCGCGGCGTGCAGATTGGCGTCATCAACTATAGCCGCGATACCGTGGCGCATAAGATAGGTCTCGTCAACGTGAACCCCAATACCCGCATCGACTACATGTTTTATGGCGGTTCAGCCACCAAGGCCAACTTCGCCGTGCGCTTCCGCAACCGCTCTACCTATAATATATTAGGCATCGGCACCCATTACTTCGGCTTGGACGAGAAATTCTCCGGCGCCCTGTTCTATCGCATCGGACAGTATTTCCAGCTCTCGCCAAAGTTCTCGCTCAGCGGCGATGTGGGCTTCTATCATGTGGAATCCTTCCAGGAGCATTCGCAGGACAAACCCGAACGGCTCTACTCCCTGCAGGCTCGCATCAATGCCGACTACCAGTTGGGCAAATACACCAGCGCCTTCGCCTCCGTGGGCTATGGCGACACCCATTACTACCATGGCGGCAGATATCGCAGCCGTGCCATCGTAGAGGCAGGATTGGCTGTAAGGCTGCAGCGCAATCAGGCGTTCTATGCCCCAGGCTCTTCTGAAAAATCATCTTCGGGAAAATCACCTCTGGAAAAATCACCTTTGGGAAAATCCTCTGCATATTCAGATTTCGATATGGAGGCCTGGAAAGAGGGGAGTATCTTCGCCTTCGATGACCCCAAGCGGCAGAAGAAGCATCCTTGGAAGGCTGCAGTGGAGGCATTCGCCATCAACGCGGGCGTGCAGTGCTTCGACCAGTTTGTGATGAACGAGGAGTTCGCCAAGATCTCCTTCCACAGCATCAAGCACAATATCCAGAACGGATTCGTGTGGGATAACGACCAGTTCTCCACCAATCTTTTCGCCCATCCTTATCACGGCGGACTCTATTTCAACGCCGCCCGAACCCACGGCATGAACTTCTGGGAATCAGTGCCTTACTCCTTCTGCGGAAGCCTGATGTGGGAGACTACCTGCGAGATAGAACCGCCTGCCATCAACGACCTGATGGCCACCACCATAGGCGGTGTGTGCCTAGGCGAAGTGACCTATCGCATCAGCGACCTGGTTTACGACGATCGCCTGCGCGGATTCCCACGCTTCTGGCGAGAGTTCCTGGGCACCATCATCTGTCCTATCAAGGGCTTGAACCGAATATTGAGCGGCGATGCCTGGCGTGTGCGGGGCAGATATTACAAGTATCACGACTACGGTCGCAGTCCTGTCAGCTTCTCGGCATCAGCAGGTTATCGCTATCTTGCCGATAACAACACGCTGTTCCGTGGCGAGGGAAATCCCTACGTGCGATTCAATCTGGTATATGGCGACCCGTTAGATGGCACCACCACCAAGCCGTACGATTACTTCACGCTGGATGCCACCTTCGGATTGAGTAGCAACCAGCCGCTCATCACGGGATTGCATCTGCTGGGCCGCCTGTGGAGCGTGCCGGTGGAGGTGAGCAAGGGTACGGAGATGGAGTTCGGCATCTTCCAGCACTTCAACTACTACGATTCGCAGCCGGTGAAGGATGGCACCAGTCTTGTGCCATATCGCATTTCCGAAGCAGCGTCGGTGGGTCCCGGCATCATCTACCGCTTCCCTCAGGTGGGCAATCTCACCAAACTGGAGCAGCGCATCTTTGTAGATGGCATCCTGTTGGGCGGCAGTCTCACTGATTATTATAATGTGATAGACCGTGACTACAACATGGGCAGCGGCTACAGCGTGAAGGCCGTCAGCCTGATGGAGTTCGGCAAGGTGGCGAGCTTCCAGATAGGAGCCGACTACTACCGCATCTTCACCTGGAAGGGCTACGAGGGCAAGGACCTTGCTACCACCGATCCGCTGTATCTCAACGCCCAGGGCGACAAGGGAAACGCCTCGTTGCTGGTGGTGAATGCCCGCTTCGGCATGGCCCTGTCTAGCCGTTTGAAGCTCGATTTCAACGTGTCGAACTATTGGCGCGATACGTATTACTCCTATCACGACGACGTGCGTAGCAAGACATTTGACCTGAGCCTGGGCCTGCAATATCAGTTCTAGAGACTTGTCGATATCAGTTTTAGAAACACGATCAATATGGCGTGTTGATAGATAATAATGGCAAGTTCTCAATAGAAGTTTAAAATATGGGTGCAAGAGTTAATCATTTTCATCTTTTTATAGAAAAAACGCAAAAAGTTTTGCATATTTTCTGAATTTATATTAACTTTGCACCCATATTTCAAACATAAAACAAGGATTATACTCTTATGGGAGGCATTTTCGGAACTATTTCCAAGCAAAGTTGTGTCGCAGATCTTTTCTACGGCACCGACTACAACTCACATCTCGGCACTCGCCGAGGCGGTTTGGCAACCTACAGTCGTGAGAAGGGCTTCGTGCGCTCTATTCACAACCTCGAAAGTTCTTATTTCAGAACGAAGTTTGAACCAACGCTCAACAAGTTTGAGGGCGCCACATCGGGTATCGGAGTGATTAGCGATACAGATGCGCAGCCACTGATTATGAACTCACACCTGGGCCGTTTCGCCATCTGCACCGTAGCCAAGATTGTAAACAAGGATGAACTTACTCAGTACCTGCTAGACAAGAACATGCACTTTGCAGAGATGTCTTCAGGCAGTACCAACCCCACCGAGCTGGTGGCTTTGCTCATCATTCAGGGCAAAACCTTCCGCGAGGGCATCGAGAACGTATTCCACCACATCAAGGGTTCCTGCACCATGACTATCCTCACCGAGGATGGCATCATCTGTGCGCGCGACAGTTGGGGACGTACCCCTCTCATCATCGGCAAGAAGGCGGATGCCTACGCCGTGAGCAGCGAGAGTACATCCTTCCCTAATCTCGACTTCGAGACCGTACACGAGGTGGGACCGGGCGAAATCGTGAAGATTACAGCTGATGGCATGGAGCAGATTCGTCCTGCCAACAAGAAGATGCAGGTTTGCTCTTTCCTCTGGGTTTACTACGGATTCCCTACATCTACCTACGAGGGCAAGAATGTGGAGGAGGCGCGTTTCACTAACGGCTTCAACCTTGCCAAGACGGATGATGTGGAGGTGGATTGCTGCAGCGGTATTCCTGATTCGGGCACGGGTATGGCGATGGGTTTTGCTGCCGGCAAGGGTGTGCCTTACCAGCGCTGCATTGCCAAATACACGCCTACATGGCCTCGCAGCTTTACTCCTAGCAACCAGAGCATGCGTTCACTGGTAGCCAAGATGAAGCTGATTCCTAACAAGGCGATGCTGAAGGGCAAGCGAGTATTGTTCTGCGACGACAGTATCGTGCGGGGCACCCAGCTTCGCGACAACGTGAAGGTGCTTTTCGACCAGGCTGGTTTGAAGGAGTGCCACATGCGCATAGCGTGTCCACCATTGGTATATGGCTGTCCGTTTATCAACTTCACTTCTTCCAAGAGTGATATGGAGCTGATTACGCGCCGCATCATCGAGAAGTTTGAGGGTGATGCCAACAAGGATTTGGATAAGTATGCCACCACTGGTTCTCCTCAGTATCAGAAGATGGTGGATGAGATTGCCCGCCAGTTGGGCTTAACCACATTGAAGTTCAATACCATCGAGCAGCTTGTAGCAGCCATAGGTTTGCCAAAGTGCCAGGTCTGCACCCATTGTTTTGATGGCAGCAGCGCCTACACATTGGATGAATTTGCTGATGCAGATTAAGAAGAAATCAGATGTAAGTCTTTTAATAGATGTAAAACATTGATTTATAGATTTTAAATATAAAAAGTAAGGTCTAGTAATGCAGCGAAACACTGCGTTACTAGACCTATCTTTTTGTTCTTCAATCCATGAGAATCTATCTGCTTTTTGGATGCTGGTGCATTAATTTTACCAATCTTTAGAACAGTTTGACGAAAGCCTCGGCTGTCTTGCCGGTATATACCTTCATCTCGGTTACTGGCTGGTAGCTGAAATCCTTGAAGCTCAAGAGCTGGGCAGCTACAAATTGGCCATCCTGCGAGATGCATGCCTCCAGCTTCATGTTGCCCATTCCTACCGCAGAAACCGGGAACTTGCTGATGGCTGCCTCTACGTTCTCAGGGGCAGAAGAGAGGATGCTGGCCAACTTCTTGCCATCCTCTACGGTATATTCCTGCTCCTTTACCTTCAGCACACTGTTGGTTGGCTTGTAAATAAGCTTGATGCTCCAACTCATGAAACCCTTCTTTACCTCGATATCGTTAAGGGCCATCAAATTCTCTGTCATTTCCAAATGATTTATCTTTGCCATAATAATGTTTCCTTTTCTAATTTTAAATTATCTTGTATATATAATCGAACTGTTTTTTTTTTGATAATCAGGGGGGTGGAAGAATCCCGCTGACTTGATGTAGGGGTGTACGATTCCTTACCGCATATCTATCAGCAGATATCAAATAACAGATACCAGATACCAGATGGATATACGATATATATAATCGTCAATAAAATTAAAAAAGGAAACTAACAAAGGAGACGCCGCAGGCAAATGACATAATATTTGCTGGCGACATCAAAGTGGATAGGGGCGGATTCCTGACGGATAGGCTCCATACCACCATATAGGGCAGATAAAAGGGTTGATAATAAACGGATTCTATGTAAAAGCAATCTACTTGCTGCCTGGTTGCCACCATGCATATTGCCACAAGGCAATAAACGCTGAGGCCGCTGACTGCATGCCTGGTAGGCCTGAGAGGAAGCATTCTCCAACTGGGCTTCCTGCTGCTGGTCGTGATGCTCTATCTTCGCCAAGCCATCCTTTTTAGGAAGGGCTCCGGAAGCGTACTGTGCATCTTTCTGAACATCTGCAGCGGTATAAGAATCCTTTAAAACTGTAAAATCAGTAAAATTAGAAGCAGCCGATACGTCGCCATGACCTATCAAGACCATGGATATAATTAATAATATGTATCGCACCAGCTGCTTCATTTCTTCAAATAACCGGTAGGTTTCCGGTAAAAAACCTTTTATTACTACTTAAAAAATCTCTTATTATTAATAACTCCTTGCGATGATGACACGGGCCACGGCTGGCTTGCCGCTAACCATATCTACACCAGGAGTCTGCTCGTAAGCGAATGGCACGCAACGGATAGTTGCCTGTGTCTCCTCCTTGATCTTTGCCTCGGTCTCGGCTGTACCGTCCCAGTGACAGAGGAAGAAACCGCCATCCTTTACGCGCTCCTTGAACTCCTCGTAGTTGTTGCACTCATATACGTGAGCATCACGATAAGCACGGGCTTTTTCGAAGATGTTCTTCTGGATGTCTTCCAGCATATCCTTTACGCGCTCTACGATGCCGTCGAAGCTTACGTTCTCCTTCTCCAAAGTATCACGACGCATGATCTCGATGGTGTTGTTCTCCAAGTCACGGCCACCCATGGCGAGACGAACAGGTACACCCTTCAACTCGTAGTCAGCAAACTTGAAGCCAGGACGCTTGGCTGTGTTGTCATCATACTTCACGCTGATGCCCAACTCGCGGAGCTGGTCGATGACAGGCTGCAACTTGGCTGTGATCTGAGCCAACTGCTCGTCGCCCTTGTTGATAGGAATGATAACCACCTGGATAGGAGCCAACTTAGGAGGCAATACCAATCCGTTGTCATCGCTGTGAACCATGATGAGGGCACCCATCAGTCGGGTTGAAACACCCCATGAAGTAGCCCAAACGTACTCAGGCTTGTTCTCCTTATTCAGATAGGTAACATCGAAGCTCTTGGCGAAGTTCTGACCCAGGAAGTGGGAAGTTCCGCTCTGCAGTGCCTTGCCATCCTGCATCATCGCCTCGATGGTATACGTGTTGAGAGCACCGGCGAAGCGCTCTGTCTCACTCTTCACACCCTGCAATACAGGCACACCCATATACTTCTCTGCGAATTCAGCATATACCTTCAGCATCTCCTGAGCCTTTGCTTCAGCCTCTTCCTTGGTAGCATGAGCAGTATGACCCTCCTGCCAGAGGAACTCAGAAGTACGGAGGAATGGACGGGTACGCATCTCCCAACGCATCACGTTACACCACTGGTTGCAGAGGATAGGGAGGTCGCGCCAAGAATGAATCCAGTTCTTGTAGGTGTTCCAGATGATGGTCTCTGAAGTAGGGCGGATGATGAGCTCCTCATCGAGCTTTGCGTTTGGATCAACCTCCACCTCGGTGCCATCTTCTGTAGAGCGCAGGCGATAGTGGGTAACCACGGCACACTCCTTGGCGAAACCAGCCACGTGCTCAGCCTCGCGAGAGAAGAAGCTCTTCGGGATGAGGAGTGGGAAGTATGCGTTCTGTACACCTGTCTGCTTAAACATCTTGTCGAGCTGCTGCTGCATCTTCTCCCAGATAGCGTAGCCGTATGGTTTGATGATCATACATCCACGAACTGGCGAGAGCTCAGCGAGGTCAGCCTTCACTACCAAGTCGTTGTACCACTGGCTGTAGTTATCAGCGCGCTTGGTCAAATTCTTAAGTTCTTTAGCCATATCCTAATTATATTTTTTATTTTATATTTTCTCTTGTATATATAATAATGTATAGCGCCGTGGGGCGGAGATGGGGCAGCCTTGAGAAAAAGGCTGGTCTTAGCCTCCTGAAAGGGGGTTTTAGGGGATTTCCTATGTGGAAATAGGCGTTTTCCCTGCCTCTATTCAGCAAATACATGTAAATTTGCATGCAAAATTACAAAAAAATATTAGAAATCTATCCATTTTGGGGAAAAAAGAAGTATCTTTGCACCCAAATTATAGAAATATTGAAGAATTATAACATAATTATAGGAGAATTTGAAAATGAAAAAGATGAATTTAACTGCAGCAGCGCTCTCTATGCTGCTCGTTCTTGGTAGTTGTGGAACCAATCAGCAGACGGGTACTGCCGTAGGTGCTGGTTCTGGTGCTGCTTTGGGTGCTCTCGTTGGTGGTTTGCTGAACAATAGCCATCGTGGTACTGGTGCTGCAGTGGGTGCTGCCATCGGCGCTGCCGTGGGTGGTACTGCGGGTAACTTGATTGGAAAGCACATGGATAAGGTAAAGGCTGAGGCTGCGGCCGTTAAGAATGCACAGGTAAGCACAGTAACAGATGCCAATGGTTTGGCTGCCGTAAAGGTGACCTTCGATTCTGGTATCCTCTTTCCTTTGAACGGTTCTACACTCAATGCCAATGCCAAGAACGATTTGGCTAAGTTTGCTCAGGTGCTGAAGAACAACAGCGACTGCGAGGTTTCTATCCAGGGTTACACAGATGCTACCGGTTCTGACGCTGTGAACGTGCCTTTGAGCCAGAACCGTGCTAATGCGGTATATAACTATCTGTCTTCTTGCGGAGTAAAGGCTAGTCAGGTAAAGAACGTACAGGGCTTGGGTTCTTCTAACCCAGTGGTTGATACCAAGGCTGCATGTGCCCAGAACCGCCGTGTAGAGGTTTATCTCTATGCTAGCCAGGCTATGGTGAACGCTGCCAACAATGGTACTTTGAAGTAAGATTAATAGACTTTAAAATTTTGTTTTTCAATCTATGGTGTTGAAAAAGATAAGAAATATAATTAGATGGGTGGTGGTACTGTTTTTCAGTACCACCATTCTTGCTGTAGTGGCCTATCGTTTCATTCCGGTGTATCTCACCCCGCTGATGATCATCCGCTGTTTTCAACAAGTAGCTGATGGCGAGAGCATTACCCTGCATCATCATTGGGTGCCGATGGAAGAAATCTCTCCCCACATGCCTGTGGCGGTGATGGCGAGCGAGGATGCCCGCTTCCTGAAGCATCATGGTTTCGACTTTGATGCCATTGAGCATGCGGCGAAGAACAACGCCCGTGGCGGCAAGGTGCATGGTGCCAGTACCATCAGTCAGCAGACGGCAAAGAATGTGTTTCTCTGGCCGGGCCGTTCGTGGACCCGTAAAGGCTTTGAGGTGTATTTTACCTTTCTCATCGAAATGATGTGGAGCAAGCAGCGCATCATGGAGGTTTATCTCAACAGCATTGAGATGGGACCTGGCATCTATGGTGTGGATGCCGTGGCAGAGTATCATTTCGACAAGAAGGCGCAGGATCTGTTTCGTGGCGAATGTGCCCTGATAGCTGCTACGCTGCCTAATCCCCGCAAGTTCAGTTCGCTGCATCCCGGTGCCTATATGAAGAGACGCCAGCGACAGATAGAACATCAGATGAAGTTCATCCCTTCATTCCCTCGTGAGGGCGAGGATTACGACCCAAGCACCGCCGTGGGAGGATATAGGGGGAAGTGATTAGTGATTAATGATTAATAATTTATAATTAGGGGGTGAGCTTAAAATAGTTTTTTGCCTCAAATATTGATTCATGGATTTACTGAAAGACTTGAACGAAGCGCAGCAACAGGCTGTGAGTTATATAGATGGACCTTCGCTGGTGATAGCCGGTGCAGGTTCAGGAAAGACGCGTGTGCTTACTTATAAGATAGCCTACCTGTTGCAGCAGGGCATGAAGCCTTGGAGCATTATGGCGCTTACCTTTACCAACAAGGCGGCTAGGGAGATGAAGGAGCGAATAGGAAAACTGGTGGGCAACGACCTGGCGCAGCATCTCTATATGGGTACCTTCCACAGCATCTTTTCGCGCATCCTGCGTGCCGAGGCGGAGCATATCGGCTTCAACAGTAATTTTACCATTTATGATGAAACCGACTCCCGCTCGCTGCTCAAGGCGATAGTGAAGGAGAAGGGACTGGATGAGAAAATTTACAAGCCGGCTGCCGTACACGCCAAGATTTCGATGGCGAAGAACAACCTGATGAGCGCGGAGGCCTACGAGGCGGATGCCGACATCTTTATGCAGAACAAGCGCAACAACATGCAGAAGATGGGCGAGGTATATAAGGAGTATGTGCAGCGATGCAAGCAGGCGAACGCCATGGATTTCGACGACCTGCTGGTGCTTACCTTCCAGCTTTTCAGAGACCATGAGGAGGTGAGACGCAAGTATGCCGAGAGGTTTGACTATATTCTGGTGGATGAGTATCAGGATACCAACCATGTGCAGATGTCGATTGTGATGCAGCTGTGCAGGGAAAAGCTGCGTGTGTGTGCCGTGGGCGATGACTCGCAGAGCATCTACAGTTTCCGTGGTGCCAACATTGACAATATTCTGAACTATCAGCGCCAGTTGCCGGGTACCCGACTCTTCAAGCTGGAGCAGAACTACCGTAGTACGCAGACCATCGTGGAGGCAGCCAACAGCCTGATTCACCACAACCGCAACCAGATACCTAAGGAGGTGTTCAGCCGGAATGACGAGGGCGAGAAGATTCAGTATAAGCCTGCCTACAGCGACAAGGAGGAGGCGCTGATTGTGGCGAAGGATATCAAGCGCATCAAGCGTCAGGACGATTGCGGATATGATGATTTTGCCATCCTCTACCGCACCAATGCCCAGAGCCGAAGCTTCGAGGAGGAGTTCAGAAGACAGGGTATTCCTTACCGCATCTACGGCGGACTGAGTTTCTACCAGCGCAAGGAAATAAAGGATATTATCGCTTATTTCCGACTGGTGGCGAACCCGGATGATGAGGAGGCGATTAAGCGAATCATCAATTATCCGGCTCGCGGCATCGGTGCTACCACGGTGGCAAAGGTGGCTGCCTGCGCCCACGATAACCAGGTGAGCATCTGGGATGTGATAGGCGAGGCGGCGCATTACGGCCTGAATGTGAACAAGGGAACCTTGACGAAGTTGGAGAATTTCCGCCTGCTGATCAGTTCGTTCATCGACCGTTCGCATACCCTGAATGTCTATGACCTGGGCGATGCCATCATCAAGGAGGCGAGAATCAGCGAGGATATCATGCAGGGCAAGGATGCCGACGACCTGGCGCGACAGGAGAACTTGGAGGAGTTTCTGAGCGGTATGCAGACCTTTGTGGCTGAGCGCCAGGAGGAGGGCAGGATGGATGAAACCTTCCTGACGGATTTCCTGCAGGATGTTGCGTTGCTGACGGATGCCGACAGTGATGGCGAGAAGGATGAGCCGAGGGTTTCGCTGATGACGGTTCATGCGGCGAAGGGCCTGGAGTTTGCCACGGTTTTCGTGGTGGGTTTGGAGGAGAATATCTTCCCGAGTCCGATTGCGGCTACCACTGTGAGGGAGCTGGAGGAGGAGCGCCGCCTGCTGTATGTGGCGATAACCCGTGCCGAGAAGCATTGCATCCTGACGAATGCGCAAAACCGATTCAGATATGGTAAAATGGAGTTTGACAATCCGAGCCGTTTCATAGAAGAGATTAATCCAGAGTTGATAGAGGGCGAGGGAATGCCATCAAGATCATCATTTGGTGGTTTTGGGAGAAGAAGTTCCTATGGTTCAGATAGAAGTACCTATGGTTCAGATAGAAGTACCGGCAGAGGTTCTTATGGTTCAGAAGGCGGTTATGGCGGAAGAATGCCATGGGATTCGAAGTCTGTGTCATCACAGTTTAAGGCAGATGCAAAGCCATCCTACACATCGCCGAAGCCGAAGCCATCTGCATCAGCTGCATCTTCATCATTGAAGCCTGCATCAGTTGTATCTGCTGCATCACCAAAGCCTTCGTCAGTTGCTTCTTCTTTACTGAAGCCTGCATCTTCATCCTCTTCTTCTCTTCGAGAAGGATGCAAGATAGAGCATCAGCGTTTCGGCATTGGTGAAGTTTTGAAGCTTGAAGGCTCTGGCGAGAATGCCAAGGCAACGGTGGCATTTACCCACGCTGGCACCAAGCAGCTTCTGCTGAAGTTTGCAAAATATACGATTATCGGATAGATACCCACACGCCCTGAAAGGTCGGAACCCCGCTAGGCGTCCCGGCGGATTTGAAATCCGCCGTCAAAAAATGTTCGACCTATTAAACCGGGGGATTTGTAATCCCCCACACCTTGCTTCAAGTTTGCTTGCTGCGGATTTCAAATCCGCAGATCCTAAAAAGGTTAGGACATTTTTTTATGGCGGATTTCAAATCCGCCGGGACGCCTGACGGGTTTGCGTTCTTGTTTCAAATCCGCCGGGATGCCTGGCGGGCATGAGATCCAAAATTCATGTATCGCTTTTTCGTACCACATGCTTAAAATACCCTAAATTTTTTATACTTTCTTTGCTTTTCTTGTCTTTTTTCCTTATATTTGTACTGTTTTTTAAGAACACGAATTTTAATTTAATAATATTTAGGGACAATGAAAACAAAACACTTGAAAATTAGGCTGTTTGCATCGCTATTGGTGATGAGCGGCTTCCTGGTAACTGGTTGTTCTGACAGCGACTATGATTTCAACAACATAGACGCTACGATTGGAATCGGGGGAGATGGATTGGAATTGCCGGTGAGCAATACCGATAACATCAAACTATCCGAAGTTCTCGATCTGGAGGAAAACGGCTCCGTGGTGGCTGATGCCTCTACCGGTTTTAACTATGTTTTCCGCCAGCAGGGAAACACCGTGAATCCTGCGCATCCATATATCAACAGCATCATGGTGTCACGCCGGCAGTCAAGCTCCAGCAATATCACGCTTTCGCTGGCTTCTGCGGCACGCAATTCAAGAGCATGTTCTGCAAATGCATCAAGAACTCTATCAAGAGCTGCATCTAGAGCATCTGCCACGCTGCATGGCGAGGGTGACGTGTTTGAATTCTCTTACGAGGGCACTAAGCCTCAGGAGGTGGAAGAACTGACTGCTGCCGAGGTGAGCAGTGCGATTAACCTGAAGGTTTCCTTCCAGAACCTCTCTAGCTGGGTGTCAAAGTTTGATAAGATTACCCTTACCTTCCCATCTTACATGAAACTTGCCGTGGATGGAAAGCCGATTCAGGGCAACATCATCACATTATATAATATATCTACTGCAAAGGAACTGCAGGAGAAGATTGAAATCGTGGGACTCGACTTCACCAAGAAGGATGACTTGGGCGAACTGAAAATCGTGAAGACTTCGGGCGAGAAGATTCAGCTCACCGGTAAGGTACACATGGCGGTGGAGACCAGCAATTTTACTCCAGGAACTGGCGTTTCTTCGGCTTCTATCAAGAACGAACTCACGATGAGCGATATCAAGATTACCAGTGCCACGGGTAAATTTAACCCAACCATCGACCTCAATACCCTGGGCAGTGTGCACATCTCGGGTATCCCAGACTTCCTGAAGGGTGGCAACGTGGTGGTGGATCTCTATAATCCGCTTATCTATCTCACCATCAACAGCAATCTCGATATCGAAGGTTTCGTGGGCGGTACGCTGAAGAGCATCAAGAATGGCAAGGTCATCGCCAGCGTAGAGGTGCCTGAGTTCGGCATCAAGTCAAACGGCACTACCCGCGTGGTTATCTGCCGCAAGGCTGATAAAACGGAAGTGAACAGCGAATTGAGCGCCGTGGAGGTGCCTGAACTTTCAAAGCTCGTAAGAACCATGCCTGATGAGATTACCTTCCAGGCAAACGCCAGAGCCAACAATCAGAAGGTGGGTACCTTTAAGTTGGGCTATCGCGACTACGAGGTGGCTCCATCCTACAGCATCGATTCGCCTATCGCCTTTGCCGAGGATGCCTGCATTGCATATACCGACAACCTGGATGGCTGGAACGACGACATCAAGGACATTAATATGGCTGACGGCGCCTATGTCCAGTTGTCTGCTCAGGTAACCAGTTGCGTGCCTGCATATCTTAAAGTAGAGGCTGTGCCTGTGGATGTGAACGGAAACGAGATTAGCAAGGACGAGCTGGAGGTGGAGATTACCGGCGAAATCCAGGCTTCTGCCGATGGCACTACCCCAGCCACATCGCCTATCAGCGTGAAGATTCTGCAGAAGAAACCGGATGCCTTCAAGAAGCTCGACGGCTTGAAGGTGGTGGTTTCGGGCAAAGCCAAGGGCGAGGGCGGAAATACCGTAACGGGCGTGGTGCTCAATGCCGAGAAGCATACCTTGAAGTTGAACGACATCAAGATTAAGCTGGTAGGAAAGGTGATTAGCGATTTGAACTAAACCGTGAAATCTCTTTCGAAAGATGACTTTAATTATTAATGGTTAAGTAGATGATTATGAAGATTTTATCAAATAAATATATCTTGTCGGCATCCCTGTTGATGCTGGGTGGTGCAGCGATGGCGCAGAACTTGAACTCTGCTTATTTTACAGAGGCTTATCACTATCGCCACAACTTGAATCCTGCCTTCGGCGATTCCTGCAACTTCGTTTCCATTCCTGTCCTAGGCAATGTGAACGCCACGATGCGTGGTAACTTTGGCTATCAGGATGTGGTGATGAAGAATCCGATGTACGGACAGCCTGGCCAGAAGAGAATGACTACCTTCATGAACCCATATATCTCTACAGGCGATGCGCTGAAGGGGTTCAACAAGGGCGATAACAAGATAGTGGGCGATGTAAACCTCACTATCCTGGCTGCCGGTTTCAAGGCCTGGGGCGGTTACAACACCATTGAACTGAGCGAGAAGACCAACTTCGGTATGGTGCTTCCTTACGAGCTCTTTGAGTTTGCCAAGAACACGGGCAACAGAAACTACAACATCGGCGACGTGAGCCTTCGTGCCCGTTCGTATGCCGAGCTGGCACTGGGTCATTCCCGTCAGATTACCGAAAAGCTGAGAATGGGTGCCAAGCTGAAGTTCCTCTTGGGTGTAGGCGCTGCCGACGTAGAGCTGAAGGATGTGCGTGCAGATTTGGCAGGTACCGACCAGTGGGTGATTTCGGGTCAGGGAACCGCGCAGGTTTCGATGAAGGGCTTTACTTACAAGAGCAAGGAGTCGGAGTATAAGGATCCTAGCCACGTTTCGCTAGAGGGCACACAGGGCAAGTATCAGCATGTGGATGATGTGGATGTGGATGGTTTCGGCTTGGGCGGATTCGGCATGGCGCTGGATCTGGGTGCCGAGTATAAGATTAACGACGATTGGAGAGTGAGTGCTGCCGTGATGGACCTGGGTTTCATGAACTGGAGCAACAACATGAAGGCGGTGAATGCCAAGAACCAGTTTGTTTTCAATGGTTTCCATGATACCACTGTGGGCAGCGGTTCGGGCGGAACCCTGGATGACAAGATGGATAGCTACGGCGACCAGCTTTCTGATTTCGCCAATCTGAAGGATATGGGCGATGCCGGAAGCCGCTCTACAGCCTTGGCTGCTACCATCAACCTGGGTGCGGAATATACGCTGCCGGTGTATAAGAAACTGTCGTTCGGTGCCCTGAGCAGTACCCGTCTGAACGGTTCCTACACCTGGACCGAGGGTAGGGTGAGTGCCAACTGGAAGCCGCTGAGCTGGCTGGATGGTGGCGTGAACTTCGCCGTAAACAGTTTCTCCACCAGCATGGGTTGGGTATTGAATATCCATCCACACGGTTATAATCTCTTCGTCGGCATGGATCATCTGTTGGGTAAGACCAGCAAGGAGTTCATCCCTCTGAGTTCCAACGCCAGCTTCGCCATCGGCATGAATGTGGCGTGGGGTGGTGTAAGCCAGGACAAGTTGGAAAAGGAATCTAAGAAAAAGGCCATTGCGGCATTGTAATAGCATACATAAAAGCCTGTCTAGCAGAATCGCTAAACAGGCTTTCTTTAATCAATCAAATCTTATTTTTATAAAGCTTCGTCATCTGGTCGCTGAATCTGCGCTGGCGTTTTCAGCTTAGGCAGATGGCGCTTCTTTCTGAGCCATGCAGCTTTGCGCTGCTCGTAATCTTCACGATGGCGTTCAAGGAAATTATCTGCCATGATTCTATCAAATGATGAGTTTATTCCTTGAATCGGCTGTATATCACCTTAATCTGTACAGGGCCTGATGCCACCTTGTTTCCACTCTTATCGAGGGTGTAATCCTTGTTGGCATCATCCGTAGCCTTGACGAGACGGGTAGAAGAGAGCGACATATCGTGGTTAATCTTGGTAACCACGTTGGTATTGTTGATGGTGCTCGTCTTCAGTGTCACTGGCACCAGCATCACCTTGTTCCAGTTAGGATGCTCACTCACCCAGTTAGGGTTCTTCTTCTCGCCTTCCAGCTTGGCGTTATGCATCTTCGTAACCAGATTACTGATATTATAGAAGGTATAAGCGTTCTTGGTGCTTGTAGAAGCGCTGTAGGAAGCCGTGTATGAAGAACGGTTATCCGTCAGCTTGCTCTGCTCGAAGAAGGCATTCAGGCTGTCGGCCTCCACCATCAGAACGGTGGATGGAGCACTGAACTGATACTTGCCGTCGCTTTCTTGATTGTTCATTCTTGGGAATGAGATAGAGGCTGTATTCAGCGTATCCTTCTCGTGACCCCTGATGATGTCTTCCACAGGTAGCGTTACCTCAGTAAAGATTCCCGCAGGCGACTTGAGGAAGGTACACTCCTCGTTGCTGGCCAGCGTCTCCAATGTCTTGGTATCGTTGGTAATCTTGTTGAGCTGCAGCACCTCCTCGGTACCGTCGAAACGGTTGTAGGTGTAGCCCGTAATGACGCTATCCTTGCCCTGTGAATCCTTCACGGTCTTCTGAATCTTCCAGTAGAACTGAAGCTCAGTGTTCCAGATGTTGGCCACGTTTCCGATACCGCCGGTGTTCTTGATGTAGAAACCAGGGCATACGTTGTTGAGGAAACTGTAGTTAGACTTGAAGTACTCCGGATGCTCTACGAAGGTGTTCATGATGTAAGTACCATAGTTCTTGTAGGTCTTTCCGTCTCTTGCCTTGTAAGGCTTGTTGAGATAGATCTTGAAAGCCATGGTAGAACCCTCGTTGAGGTTATAGGTGGCGCTGGAATGATAGTTATTCTCGCTCACCCATCCATTCCCAAAGGCATCGTAGTCGGAGTAGTACTCCTGGTCTTCCGTCATCGGCTTGCTCATCTCGTAGGCAGTAGCCTTCATCGGAGCGAGCGAATCGCCGTAGATGGTTTTGTAGGAAACCAGCAGGAAGCAGGAGTCTGCCTCTATTTTTCCATCGTGTGCATTGCGAATATACTCCAAAGTATCGAGAGAGAACGATGACAACACGCCAAACTGGGTCATGTAGTCGCCGGTGACGTAGGTACCCGTTTCTGGGTCTTTCACCTTACCTATCATACCCGTATTGTTTCGGCTGAGCACTGGTCCTGAGACCACGGAGCGTGATGTTACGTTGAACACCTTCTGCTGAATAGAGAGGTTGTCCACCTCGTTGGTGATGGACGAACCGATGTTGTCAGTCGTATCATCGCAGGCTGCCATAGTCATCACTGCGATGAATAACGCTGTAAATAGTCTTAAAATCTTCATTATCCTTGATATGTGAATCTTGAGTTGCGAAGCATTAGTCCTGGTCTGGACACACTTCGTTGATGAATGTCTTATAGGCATCAGCAAAGTCATCACCTGGATATGAGAGAACAGGCTTGTTCTTCTCCTCAGCATATTCGAGGAGTTTTAATCCTGCTCCGTCTTCACCCTGAATGACTCCGTCACTATAGTCGATGGCCATCTTGCCATACTCCTGGAAGTCGAAATTATCCTTGTAGTCGGCGAGCAGCTCAGCCTTGGCATCGCGATAATCCACGCACTGCTTGAAGTTGGCACCCAGTTCGTCCTTCAGCTCGTTGGAATAGAGTGAGAGTATCACCTTTGAATTGGCGAAGGATGGCTCCTCGGCGTATGCGGTCTTGATATAAAAAGGCACCACGGCGCTTATCCATCCCTGGCATACGATGACGTCTGGCTGCCAGCGAAGCTTCTTCACTGTTTCCAAGACACCGCGTGCGAAGAAGATGGCTCTCTCGCCGTTGTCTGTATATTCCACTCCCTGTTCATCCTCAGCCATCTGGCGGCGGTTGAAGTAATCTTCATTGTCGATGAAGTAAATCTGCTGTCGTGTTGTTGGTATAGATGCAACCTTGATGATCAGAGGGTGGTCTGTATCATCGATGATTAGGTTCATACCAGACAGGCGAATAACCTCGTGCAGCTGGCCGCGACGCTCGTTGATGGTGCCCCATTTAGGCATAAAGGTGCGAATCTCAAAACCTGCGTCCTGCATCTTCTGAGGTAATTCGCGTCCCATGATTGACATGTGGGTCTCGGCTACGTATGGGTCGATCTCCTGATTGATAAATAATACTTTCTTTGCCATAAAATCTAAATTTTATTCTTATCGAATTAGGTGCAAAGGTACAAAAAAATATTCGAAAAGTGGCATTTTTCTTCTGAAATTCAATAATTTCGGCAATAATTCGCATATTTTTAGGATTTTTCTTTCTTATTTGAGAAAAAAGTTGTTATTTTGCACCCCGTAACAGATTAAGAAGATGAAAGTATTCAATAAGATTGTTGACCTCCAGAACGAGCTGGCAGCATGTCGTGAGGAGGGAAAGGAAATTGGCCTTGTGCCTACTATGGGTGCGCTTCACGAGGGTCACGCCTCGTTGGTGAAGCGAAGTGTGAAGGAAAATGGAGCTACTGTGGTTTCGGTGTTCTTGAACCCGACACAGTTTAACGACAAGGGCGACCTGGACCGCTATCCTCGTACGCTGGATGCCGACTGTAAACTGGTGGAGGCGTGTGGTGCCGACTATGTGTTTGCTCCTTCGGTGGAGGAGGTGTATCCTACTCCTGATACCCGTCATTTTGAGTTTCCGCCGGTGAGTACGGTGATGGAGGGTGCCAAGCGCCCGGGTCACTTCAACGGTGTGTGCCAGGTGGTGAGCCGCCTGTTTGATATAGTTAATCCAACCCGTGCCTATTTTGGCGAGAAGGACTGGCAGCAGATTGCCGTAATCAAGCAGCTGGTGAAGTTTATGGGCAGCAGCGTGAAGATTGTGGAGTGTCCTATCATCAGAGACGAGGACGGTCTGGCCAAGAGTAGCCGCAACACTTTGCTGGCTGCCGACGAGCGTGCCATTGCCCCAGCTATCTTCAAGGCTTTGAAGGAGAGTGTGGAGTATGCCAAGAATCACAGTGTGCAGGAGACTCACGACATGGTGGTGAACGAGATCAACGCCGTGGAGGGGCTGGAAGTGGAGTATTTCCAGATTGTGGATGGCGACAGCCTGCAGGATGTGGCATCATGGGATGAGAGTGATTATGTGGTAGGTTGCATCACCGTTTACTGCGGCAAGACTCCTATCCGCCTGATTGACCATATCAAGTATAAAGGATAAAAAATAGTATTATATAGTATTATGCAGATTGAAGTATTGAAGAGTAAGCTCCATTGTGTGACTGTTACAGAGGCGAATCTGAACTACATGGGCAGCATCACGATAGATGAGGACTTGATGGACGCAGCTAATCTGATAGCAGGCGAGAAGGTGCAGATTGTGGATAACAACAATGGCGAGCGCCTGGAGACCTATATCATCAAGGGTGAGCGTGGCAGCGGCTGCATCTGCCTGAACGGTGCTGCGGCACGCAAGGTTCAGGTGGGTGACACGGTGATTATCATCGCCTATGCCCTGATGGACTTTGAGGAGGCAAAGACCTTCAAGCCTACCGTGGTTTTCCCGAAAGAGGGAAACAAGGTATAGGATTCTATTCAATGGAAAATGAAATAAGGTGTGGCAGAAGTGAATATCTCGCTTCTGGCACACCTTTTTTTATAATTTAAGGTGTAATTACGATGGGTTAAGGATAGATCTCGATATGGCTGCTGCCGGAGTTGCCATT
>USJX01000005.1 GCA_900555035.1 uncultured Prevotella sp. | reverse complement strand
TATTTATGCTAAATTTCGTTAACCGTATTCATTTTTATTATTATAGTTCATATTTTTTTGCTTTAAAATTAATAGGAGCGAGGTGTCGTCCCCGCTCCTAATCATTATGTTTTGTAAAAATCGCTTCTTGCTTAGTTGAAGAAGTTCCAGCTTACACCCATTCTGAACACACGCTGGTTCATCGGATAATGTGGTGTAAAGAAGTAGTTCTTGTCGCCCTGGCCTGCATTCAGGTGGCTCATCATCACGAAGAATCGGGTGTGCTTGATGTGTACATTGGCGTATGCATTCACGATAGGGTAGTTACCCACCTTCACGTTCTTGTCGCCATTGCCCTGCACGGTGTATTGTCCTATATAAGGAGAATAGTCGGGTGCCTCGTAGCTTGTGAAGTATCTGGCATCTGCACCCAGCTCGATGTTGAGCACTTTCACCACCTTGAACTTGATGAACAGGTTGGTATATACGTTGAGGTCGGGCACGGGCAGGGCACTCTTGCTGCTGGTATGCTGGTAGGTAATCATGTTCTGCCAGTTGAAGATGCCAAACTGGAAATCCTGCTGCAGTTGTGCCGTGAGCAGATTGATGGCATCGCCGCTTTGCATAGGTGTTACCGTTACGCCTGTGCGGAGTCCTGCATCCGTTACGCTATACTGCTGCGAGAAGTAGGTGTAGTTCTTGATTTCATCCACAGCTACTCGCAGGGTGGTATTGGTCTTGCCGAATTGCAGGGTACCCATCAGTCGGGTATGGATAATCTTGCTCATGTCATCATCCCACCAGAGATGTCGGGCGTGGTACTTGCGATAGTAGAACGTAGGGTTCTCGTGATGGATGAAGGCATCGCCTCTTACCTGTACGGTATCGCCCAAGAACGGAAGGTTGATATCTATGTTACCATCTACGGCGAAGGTTCCAGCGTCAACTCCTGTCAATCCCACTTCGCCTACCACATTATAGTGCAAGGTCTTGCCTTGGTTTTTGCTCAGTTGTCCACCCACGCTCAGTGCATGTTCGTTGTATTTGGTGAATCCGCCCTCGGTGTTTGGCAATTCATAGTGGCGGAGGTCGTAGCTGGCAAATGCCTTCAAGCCTGCCTTAGCCCATTTGCTGAATCCTTCGAGCGTTCCCAATGCCAGGGTGTTCTTGATGCGCCAGTGCTTGGTCTGGTCGTAGATGGAATCACCTGTAAGTCTGCCGGCATTATAATACTCCTTGAGATAGTAATCCTGTGGAGTCTGGTATGCCTGGTAGATGCGTTTGTAGTTATCAAACTGCACCGTATGTATAAAGCTTGTTACAGGTACGTACTCTGACTTATAGAACAAGGAATCCTCCGATTTCTTCTTTTCTATGGCAAGCAGACTGTCGGCTGCGGCTTTTCCGTTCACGGCGATGCGGGTGCTGTCGCTCTTGAAGTCCTTTCCAGCTCCTAAAGTCAAGTCTCTGCCGTTCTTCTTCTCTTCCTTTGCAGGTTCGTTGCCGGCAATTTTGGCATTGTCTGGGCGTCCCGAGAACTTCTTCTGGTTCTTGTCGAATTCCTTCTCGTCAAATTCCTTGCCTTGTTCCTTGGCTTTCTTGCGTGCTTCGTCTTTTGCCTCTTCTGCCGCATTTTCCTTGGCAGAAGCCATAGCGAATTTCTTGGCCTTTATTTCTTCTTCGGTCATCTTCACCTTGCGGCTGAAGCCCACGTTGTAGCGATGGGTGAAGAAGATGTGCTGGTTGTCGTTGCGATTCCAGTTTTGCTGCAAGACGGTTGGAATTTCGTTTGTGGCAAAGCTTTCGGTAAACAGTTCCGGATGCTTGATGTAGTCATCGTTGGTGATACCTCCGTTTTCCGTCACCTTCTGGTGGTTCGTACTGAAGAGGATATGCGCCTGGTAACGGTCGCCCAGATAGGATGTCCACATGGTGTATTTAAAGTGGGCAGTGCTTTGGGCATCGTAGTAACCACGTCCGTATTTATAGTCGAATCTGAATCCGCCACCCAGCTGCTTGTTGGCATTTACTGCAAAAATAGCCTTGAAGTCGTCTTCACCATTGGTCCTGTCGCCGCAACTGTTCAGTGTGATATTGGTGATAGGCGAGTAGGTGTTGGTGAAATGGAAGTCGCTCACGGGGGTAACGATATTATCGTATGGTTCTGTGAACATAAAGTTGCCCTGCGTGTTACGTCGGTCGATGAAGATACGGTTGATGCGTGCGGTACCCATGTTGCCCAGGGTGTTGTATTCTCCACGCAATCCTTCGTTGAAGGTGGTGTTCTGATACATGGCCTGCATGGTATCAACCACGGCAGCCTTGATGTCGCCGAATCTCTCGTCCACTGTCCACACCCTGATACCCTTCGGAATTTCCTTGTCGGAGCCGAGGGAATCAGTATTCACGCGGTTGCTGGTGAGTGGGCGGAACTGCGAATCTTCGTTGTTGCTAAAATCGCTTTGTGCCGCAACTGGGACAGTTGCAGCACAAACTAAGAGTGATGAGAATAATACTTTCTTCATTTAAAATCTGATTCTTGATGATAGAAACGCCGGTATATGCGGCGTCTATTTCTTGAATAATCGGATGCTGACCTCGGCAATCTTCATGATAACACCGATGATAAGCAGGATAATGGCGATGGTGCGGTCGTCCATCTGGGTCCAGAGGATGACTCCCACCACTGCAAACAGCATGAAGCCGATGTTGAGCCAGTTGCGTACCACCAGCATATTACTTTTGTCGGCGTACTCCAATCGGCGATGGCGGCGATGCTCTGGACGCACGGCGTAGCTGGTTTGTGGCTGTGCCGTGGTTTCAGGGGTTTCCTTGTTTTCTGTATTGTTATTATCTGTATTGTTAATATCCATGATAAGATGGTTTTATTAATTCTTTACCAATGTTGATAATTCGCTGAATATCTGGTCTCTGCGGTCGATGGTAAGTTTGCGGAACTTACCGAAAATCTTGGCAAGGTCAGTTTTCTTCTTGTTCAGGGCTATTTTGTCGTTGATGATTTCCTCGGCAGGAGCCTTGAAGCCAGTGCTTCTATCTTCCTCGTAAACGTAGTAGAGGTGTTCCATGCTCAGGGTAAGATGGTTGTCCTTGATGGATGCCACCAGGTTGTATCTGAACTCAGAACGGTCGAGTGAGAGGAAAGTGCTGCTAAAGACGAGCCATTCGTCCATGGTGTTGGCAATGATATGCTGGTCTTTGTTCACGAGTGCCATTCTGCTCTTGATATTGTTCTCTCCCTGGGTCAAATCGCTCATGTACTGATAAACGATGTTGTATATCTCGTCAGCGCTTTTGCCGTTGGCATCGGTATCAAGTGTGAACTCCACCTTGCCCTCGGCATTGGTAGTGATGGCACCCTCCATGTATTTGGCATCAGCCTTGAGTACGGCACCATTGGCATTTTTTTCCACTTTCTTCACCTCAGTTTTCTTTGGCTCGGCAGTAGGGATGGCCCAGCCTGAAGTTGATTGGGTTTGCTGGGCATTGGTCTTAGCCTTTACTTTCTCTGCCTCAGCCTTTACCTTCTCTGCTTCTGCCTTGATTTTGTCTGCTTCCGCTTTTGTCTTTGCTGTCTCTGCCTGGATCTTTGCTTCTTCTAGAGCCTTCTTGGCATCCTCCAGTTCCTTTTGTGCTTTCTCCAACTGTTGTTGCGGTGTAAGCACATTTTGTGCCTGCATCGTAAGGGCAGGAAGCAGCACGAGTATTGAGATGAATAACTTTTTCATTTTCTGAATATTTTATGTTATATTTTTACAACTTACAAAGTTATTGAAAATTCTGCGAATATCCTATTATTATAACATTTATTTATAAATTCTTTCGCAAAGTTAACATTGATAAATAATATGTGAGCTTGCGAAAGGAGAAAAATCGGGAAAAGAAACCAGATTGTAGAGTGAGGCGAAGTGCTGTTAAAAACTATAATAAGACGGCGAAAACTGTTACGAAAGATTATGATAGTATAAGAAAACTTAAAAAAGCATAGAAAAATGATAGTTTTATACCCCTAAACAGACATAATGATTCCGCTCGAATCATTTTTTTTAGTAACTTTGCAGAAAAATAAAAATAATGATTTAAAAAGAAAGGAACAAGATTATATGCCGTTAAGATTACCGGATAAGTTGCCAGCAATTGAATTGCTGAAGCACGAGAATATTTTCGTGATGGATGAGAGCCGTGCGCACAGTCAGGAAATCAGACCTCTGAAGATTTGTGTGCTCAATCTTATGCCGCTCAAGATTACCACCGAGACCGACTTGGTGCGCTTGCTCTCCAACACCCCGTTGCAGTTGGAGGTGTGTTTCATGAAACTCAAGAGCCATACACCCAAGAATACGCCTATTGAGCACATGATGATGTTCTATAAGGATTTCCACGAACTTTCCAAGCAGAAGTTTGATGGCATGATTGTTACGGGGGCACCTATTGAGACCATGGAGTATGAGGATGTGCAGTATTGGGACGAAATCACCGAGATATTCGATTGGGCACGTACCCACGTTACCTCTACGCTCTATATCTGCTGGGGTGCGCAGGCTGGACTTTATCACTTTTATGGGGTGCCTAAGTATCAGCTCGACAAGAAGATGTTCGGCATCTTCCCTCAGAAGCCATTGGATCCGTCGCAGCCTATCTTCAGGGGTTTCGATGACATCTTCTATATGCCGCACAGCCGCCATACCGAGGTGCGCCGTGAGGACATTGAGAAGGTGCCGGGACTCGACATCATTGCCGAGTCGCCAGAAAGCGGAGTGAGCATCGTGATGGCAAGAGGCGGACGAGAGTTCTTCGTAACCGGACACCTGGAGTATTCGCCTAATACCCTTGACAAGGAGTATAAGCGTGATATGGGCAAGCGCGACGATGTGGAACTGCCAAAGAATTACTATTATAACGATGACCCTAATGAGGCGCCGTTGGTAACCTGGCGTGCTCATGCCAACCTGTTCTACAGTAATTGGATTAACTATTATGTTTACCAGGAGACTCCTTACAACATTGATGATATCAAGTAAGCAAAGAAGTTTTTAAATTATGGAACAAAAAAAAGACAACAAGGTTTCCCCAAAAATGCTAGAGCTTCTGGCCCCAGCTAAGAATTTGGAGTGTGGCATAGCCGCCATCGATCATGGTGCAGATGCCGTGTATATCGGTGCGCCAAAGTTTGGTGCCCGAGCAGCTGCGGGCAATTCGCTCGATGATATCAAGCAGCTCTGCGAGTATGCCCATCAGTTTGGAGCCAAGGTTCATGTTACGGTGAACACCATCATCTATGATCATGAGATGAAGGATACGCTTGAGATGATAGGCGAACTCGACCGCATTGGGGTGGATGCGCTGCTGCTGCAGGATATGGGTGTGCTTTGGGAGACGAGAGCCAACAAACTGTGGCATCGCCATTTGCATTCCAGTACGCAATGTGATGCGCGCTCTGCCGACAAGGTGGCTTGGTTACATCATATAGGTTTCTCTAGAGTGGTTCTGGCCCGTGAACTTTCGCTAGATGAGATCCGTGCCATCCACGAGAAGGTTCCTTACGTGGAGTTGGAGGCTTTTGTGCATGGTGCGCTTTGCGTAAGCTATTCGGGCGTGTGCTATGCCTCTGAAAAATGCTTTGCCCGTTCGGCGAATCGTGGAGAGTGTGCACAGTTCTGCCGCATGAAGTTTAATCTCATCGATTCCAACAATCAGGAGATAGAGCATCAGCGCCATCTGCTTTCGCTCAAGGATCTCTGCCAGATAGACCACATGCAGGAACTTGCTGATACAGGTGTCAGCTCGTTTAAGATAGAAGGCAGATTGAAGGATGTGAACTACGTAAAGAACGTGGTGGCAGCCTATAGTGAGAAACTTGATGAGATAGTGTCTTCCAGCAATGGCAAATACATCAGAGCTTCCATGGGTAAATCTGTGCATGATTTCAAGCCAAATCTGAAGAAGACTTTCAATCGTGGATATACCAACTATTTCCTCAATGGCCGACAGCCAGACATCGCATCCTTTGATACACCCAAGGCGATGGGCGAGTTTGTGGGCAAGGTGAAGGAGATTCGTGGCACCCATTCTTTCAATGTTGCCACCGTTGCCAGCTTTGCCAATGGCGATGGCCTTTGCTTCATCAACGATAAGGGAGAATTGGAGGGCTTCCGTGTGAACCGCGTGGAAGGCAACCGCCTCTTCCCGCTTCGCATGCCAGAGAGTCTGCGTCCGGGCATGGCGCTGTATCGCAACAACGACCAGGCTTTCGAGAACATTCTTGCCAAGAAGACAGCTAGCCGCAAGATTCCTGTGATTCTGGATGTGCAAGGCATCTATGCGAATCCTTCGGAGAACCAGCCTTCCGGTATCCTGGTTTCTGCCAGGTCAATGATGACTACTCCATATCTCAAGACTACGGATGTATCTTCGGTTGCTGCCATTACCCGAGATTTGGGTGAAGTGTTCTATGAAATGCCTCTGGAGGAGGCGAAGCGTCCGCAAGGCGATAACATCAGAACGCAGCTCAGCAAGTTGGGCACCACGCGCTATGAGTGCAAGGGTGTTTCCCTGCAAGGCATCGAGGAATATTTCGTACCGAACAGCGTACTTTCTGCCATCCGCCGTGAATTGGTAGAGAAGATGAACGAAAAGATAGAAGAGATGGTGGATGCTCCTTTGCAGAATGGAATCATGGAAGAACTGATGAGTGAGCCTTATTGCCTTGATCTTCCTGGCGAGGTGGAGATGAAGCCAGGGGAGTTTGTCTGGCAGCCTGCCTATGGCAAGTGGAAGTATCTGTATAATGTGGCAAATTATGCTTCGGTGGATTTTTATAGAATTCACGGCTTATCCCCTGTGTCACAGGCTTTTGAGCTAGGTGTAACACGACCTATGGTATGGGATGTAAAAAATGAGGAAGAATATCAGGTAGCAGTGAAGGCCGACCTCATGCAATTAGAGGGGATGAAAGTTGCAGGTGTCCACAAGAAGGTGATTACCGATGCCAAGGGCGAATCGCTCCTGATGCAGTGCCGCCATTGCATCCGCTATTCCTTGGGCTACTGCGTGAAACGAGGCGGCAAGAAACCTCAGTGGAAGGAGCCTTTGTATCTGGAGTTGGGCGATGGCAGAAGATTCCGCCTGGAGTTTAACTGTGCCGAATGCCAGATGAACGTATATGGCATTTAAAACTTATATGGCATTTAATAAGCAACAAGTAATAAGTAATCAAGCAAGAAAGTTATGTTGAAGAGAAAATCGACGATATGGCAAGTTCTGTTGCTGGGCATCCTCCTGATGCTCAGCAGCTGCTACCATCGCCATAACTCTCATCAGCAGCATGCGGCGATGGTGGAGTATAGCGACAGGCAGCTCGACTCCATCTCGTTTTCTACTACCCATCATTATACCAATAAGTTTAACTTCTTGGTATTCAAGGATTCCCTGGAACTCATGCGGCAGCAGCCGGAGGAATACATCAGTGGGTTGCCGGTAGATACCTTTGCCGTGAAGAAGAACCATCTGTTGGTGGTTACCGATATCCGGATGGTGCCGCAAGACAGTATTGATTCGGTGTGGGTGCAACTTGCCACGGAGAACAATGACTTTGGCTGGATTCAGGAATCGAAGCTGCTGCCTAGGGTAGTGCCCGATGATCCCATTTCGGAGTTTATCATGACTTTCAGCAACGTGCATCTGCTCATCTTCCTGGTGGTTATCGTAGTTATCACAATGGCCTATCTGGTGCGCAAGGTGTTTCATAGCAATGGCAAGATAGTTCATTTCAACGACATCGATTCGCCTTATCCGGTTACGCTGGTGCTCCTGGTGAGCATCTCGGCAGCCTTTTACGGCTGGATTCAGAGTTTTGAGCCAGAAGTGTGGCGCCATTTCTATTTCCACCCATCGCTCAATCCGTTTGCTGTGCCTCATCTGCTGGGTGTGTTCCTGGCTTTGGTGTGGGTGGTGCTGATAGTAGCCTTGGCTTGTGTAGATGAGGTGTATCATCGCCTGACGTTTGGCGAGGGCTTGCTATATCTAGGAGGTTTGGCAGGAGTCTGTGCGTTGGATTATATCATTTTCAGCGTCCTATCCTTATATTATATAGGATATGTCTTGCTCATCGCCTATATTTATTTTGCCATTAGGGCTTATCGTAGGAAATAAAATAAATCCCAGTCGAAACGCTTCGGCTGGGATTTATTTTATGTATATTGTTTGGGAAACAGATATTCTTGTTGAAGGCTGATAATCTTGTTGGAAACAGATACCCTTGCCTTATACCGTCTGGTCGTATCCGTCAGAAATCTTCTTGCCTAGGGCTAGGGCTGCAACGACTTCGGCTCCCATCTGCTGGAGTTTCTCTGCAAATCGGATTACACTACCACCCGATGCGATGATGTCGTCGAAGAGGAGTACTTTCTTTCCCTGGAAGAATGCCTCGTCGATGTGGAGGGTATCCACCTCATCGCCATCCTCATCTGTTGTAGATGTGAAGCTGAAGGCAGGATAGGCGTTCTCCATGCCGGTGCGGGCACAAACCTGCTCGCTGAAATGCTTGAATCGGCGCTCGGTATGTTTGCGCAGCGATGCAGGAATACAGGCGAAGGTAAGTGAAGACGCAGTTTCGCCCACCGACTTCTGGATGAAGTCGGTTACCAGGTCGATGGCTTTGCCAACGGCTTGCTGATGGTCGGTTTCGGTCGTTAGTTCCGAATTTCCCTTGAAGTTTACAATAAGGTCACGCTTTTCCCATTCTTCGGCTGAAAGCTCGAAGGTTCCAAAGGCACTGAAGGCTGCATAATCAACCAGCCACTTGTAGTGGATGCCATTGTCAAGACGTGGCCATGATGCGATTTTTGTGCTAAATTCTTCCATAGACCAAGATGAATAATATATTTGAAGTTCATTTAATAGCTACAAAAATAGGCATAATTTTTTAATTACGAGAATGTTTTTGAGATTTTTTTCAAGTTTTCTCGATTTTTTGATGGTTTTTGCTTTGAGTTTAACAATTTTTCTATTAACTTTGCAGCCGAAAAGAAAAATATTGGTGTCACTCCTGCGTTGGTCGGGTGACAAATCACAAAAAAAAGATTTAATTACAATGACGAGAAAAACAAAAATGCACGAGCTCCGTGATTACATCATCATTGCTTTAGCTATGATAGAAGGTAGTATCGGACTCAACATCTTTCTGATTCCTAACCACATCACAATGGGTGGAGTGGGAGGTATCGCTTCTATCGTTTGCTGGGGATTTGGCATTCCAGCCTCTGTAACTTATTTGGTGCTCAATGTGTTTCTGCTGCTCATCGCTTTCCGTATCCTGGGCTGGAAATTCTGTGCCAAGACTATCTATGGCGTGGCAATCTTTGCGGTGGCAACGCGATTCATCGAGACGCACACCGCGGGTATGACCCCGCTACTGCACGACCAGCCTTTCATGGCTACGGTGATTGGAGCCTTCTTTATGGGTAGCAGTGCCGGACTGGGACTGGGATGCAATGGTTCTACAGGTGGTAGCGATACGGTGGCTGCCATGATCAATAAGTATTATAACATCTCGCTGGGGCATGCCATTATGGTGTGCGACTTGCTCATCATTACCAGTTCTTACCTGGTGCTCCGTTCCTGGGAGATGGTGATTTATGGTTATGTCTGCCTCTTTGTGATGTCGCTCACAGTGGATCATGTGGTGAATGCCTTGCGCCGTTCGGTTCAGTTCTTTATCATTTCTGATAAGTATCTGGAGTTGAGTTCTGCCATCAATACCGCTGCCGACCGTGGCTGTACGGTGATGGATGGTCATGGATGCTACAGTGGCAAGGATGTTCACATGCTTTTCGTGTTGGCAAGACAGCGTGAATCGCAGAAGATATTCCGCCTTATCGACGAGATTGACCCTACAGCCTTCGTGAGCCAGAGCTCCGTAATCGGTGTGTATGGTGAGGGCTTTGATAGATTTAAGGTAAGCAAGAAGAAACCTTCCTTGCCTAAGATGTAGAATTTTCTCAGAAAAGAATGTTCTATTCAGCAACGCCGGACTTCTATCCGCCATTGGCGGATGCAAGTCCGGCGTCGTTGTATGTCTATCCGCCACTGGCGGATAGAACTTTTATCGTAGAGATTAATCCTTGTAATCTACCTTGATGACAATTACTCTGATGTCCTGGTTGTCGGTGTCGTTGGCAATCTTTGCAATATGCCAGTCGCCAGGGAAGAAGATGAAGAACTTGTCTGGGGTGCTGTCGTAGAAGCGTGCACGTGCCTTGTCGTAATCGTAGTGAATAACATCTGGGCGATACTTGCAGTTTGGTTTGCTGGTAAGATGGTCGATGATGCCGAAACGTTCTACGCCCTTTACCACATACTGGAAATCGATGTGATGGTAATGGCTTTCGCTGCCACGTTTCTGCAGCGGGTCGTTCTTGCTGTCTTCCACACTGATGGTGAGGTTGGAACCTGGAATTGGGTGCTTGCCGCCAGGAATGGTGAGCAGGTCGGTCTTGGCTATGAAGTCGAAGAGTGCCTTCCATTGTTCAGGATTCTTCTGATATTGCAGGTAGAAATCTACCAGGTTCACGCTGCTGTGGGCGTCAGCCTTCTTGAAGCCATTGCGCCACTTACCCTTCTTGTACCATTTCTGGGCAGCCTTCACCAACTTAGGGTCGTTGCTGTAGTCTTGTGTATAGACTCCTTTTTGCTGCGCCATCATTGTGATGGCTGGAGCCATCGCAAGTGCTGTCATGAGTGCTAAGCTCATCAATCTCATTTTCTTCATTTTTCTGATAGTTTTGATTTGTTTGTATTCTATGAAATTTCGCAAGCGCTTAGTATAAGCTAAGCTACCTGCGAAATCTATTTAATCTGTTTTACTTCCTTTAAATCTGTTTTACTTCTTTCTTTCCGTCTCCTTGATGAATCCGTGTCGGAAGGCATAAAGAAGTTCTTCAAGGTCCTCAACCTGCTTGCGCAATTCCTGACCTATGTCGGTGTCTGCCACTAGCATGCGGCGGTTTGACATTTCCACGATTTGAGTGGTGCTCTTGATGTCGGTACCACGCTTGATGGCATCTTCGGCACTGGTGAATGGTTCGTGCTGAACCAGTTGGAAACCACGCGAGTGATATACCAGCGTGTAGCCGGCAATGCCCGTCTCGTTGTGATAGGCTTTGGAGAAACCGCCGTCGATGACCATCAGTTTACCGTTTGCCTTTACCGGGTTCTCGCCCTTCAGGGTGCGCACTGGCACGTGACCATTGATGATATGGCGGTTTTCGCCCTTCACTCCGAAGGCATCCATAATGTGATCTATCACCTCTTCATTGTCGCGCAACTTGAAGTAGTAGCCCTTTTCTTCCTTGTGGGTCTCCTTGTCGGCAATGAAGTAACGCTCAAAGGTTGCCATCTTGCTCTTGTCGAAGAGCGGACTGTCTGGACCGCACCACAGATAGATGAAATAATCTATGGCGTAGGCTTTCTCGTCTGGGTCGCTGTCTTGCTGGAAGGCGGTTCGAATCTGCATGCCCGTATGGTGCATCAGTTCTTTTCCGCTATACTTCTGTCCCGGACAGAGTTCTACTTCCTTCAAAGTGCCGTCTTCGTTGAGTGGGCAGGATGCGTGGAAGAGCAGGTTGTTGTTGAAGATGGCATACATGCAACCATGCTGAAGCATCACGCGGATATGCTTGTGCAGTTTTTCGCAGACCTTGAAAGAGTGGTGCAGTTTCTGCATCAGCAGTTCTTCCTCCGGGCTCAGCCTGTTAGGCTGTTTTGGGTCGATGGTTGGGAAGTTGCAGGAGGTCATCTCGTACTCCTTGCCATCTACCATTACGGTGCCCTTTTCGTAGTTCACCTGTTCAAAGAGACGGCGTCCTTCCATCTTCCATTCCGGGTGCTTCTGGATGAGCTGACTTTCTATCTTAAACTGGATTACGGCTATAGCCTTGTGCATCAGCGAGGTGAGTCGCTGTGTCTTCTCGTCCATGGCAGCAGCACCGCCCGACATTTTAGGCTTGAACTCCTCGCAAGGGTCGTCGCCGTAGGTATCCATCGCAAAGGTGGCAAGCGGGATGAGGTTGATGCCGTATCCTTCTTCCAGGGTGGCCAGGTTGGCATAGCGCAGCGAGAGGCGGATTACGTTGCAGATGCAGGCATCGTTGCCGGCAGCAGCTCCCATCCAGAGCACATCGTGGTTACCCCACTGCATGTCCCAGCTGTGATAGTGGCGCATCTTGTCGAGGATGATGTGGGCACCAGGACCGCGGTCGTAGATGTCGCCCAGGATATGGAGTTGGTCGATGGCAAGGCGCTGGATGACGTTGGCGATGGCCACAATGAAGTCGTCGGCACGGCCTGTGCTGATGATGGTATCTACGATGACGTTGACGTATGCCGCCTTGTCATGGTCTTCGGTATGTTCATGCAGGAGTTCCTGGATGATGTACGAGAAGTCGCATGGCAACGACTTGCGCACCTTGGAGCGGGTATATTTGCTCGATACGTCTCGGCATACGGCCACGAGATGATGCAGCGTGATGTGATACCAGTCGTTGATGTCAGTCTCTCTCAGCTTCACCTGTTCCAGCATCTGCTCGGGATAATAGATGAGGGTGCAGAGTTCACGCTTGTCTTGGTCGCGCAGGGTGTTTCCGAAGAGTTCGTTCACCTTGCGCTTGATATTTCCTGATGCGTTCTTCAATACGTGGAGGAATGCCTCATACTCACCATGGATATCGGCAAGGAAGTGCTCCGTGCCCTTAGGGAGGTTAAGGATGGCTTGCAGGTTGATGATCTCCGTACTGGCCTCGGCCACCGTAGGGAACGACTGGGCCAGGAGCTGCAAGTATCGCATGTCATGATTTATGTCATAATGTTTTGCTACCATAAATTCCTTTTTGCGTTAGTTGATAATATTTTGAATCATTTCAAGTGCAAAGTTACAGCTAATTCTTGAAAATAAAGAATTTGTAGAGATATTTTTTCGTTTTTATTTTGTAGTTTCATATTTTTGCAGTACTTTTGCATTCGAAATACAGATTCTAGTTAATAGAAATATCAACTTTTCAATAAAGCTAACAATAATGAAACAGACAATTTTGGTAACAGGCGGTACAGGCTTCATCGGTAGCCATACCACAGTAGAGTTGCAGCAGGCAGGCTACAACGTAGTAATCGTAGATGACCTCTCTAACTCTAAGATTGAGGTGCTCGATGGTATCGAGAAAATCACAGGCATTCGCCCAGCTTTTGAGCAGGTGGATTTGCGCGACAAGGCTGCAACAGAGGCTGTGTTCAAGAAGTATCCAGCTATCGAGGGTATCATCCACTTCGCTGCCAGCAAGGCAGTGGGCGAGAGCGTGCAGAAGCCTTTGCTGTACTATCGCAACAACCTGGTTTCGCTCATCAACCTTCTTGAGCTCATGCCACAGTATAATGTAAAGGGTATCATCTTCTCTTCTTCCTGCACCGTTTACGGTCAGCCAAAGCCAGAGAACTTGCCTGTTACAGAGGATGCTCCTCACCAGAAGGCTACTTCTCCTTATGGTAACACCAAGGAAATCAACGAGCAGATTATCGCTGACTACATTCATAGCGGCGCTAACATCAAGAGCATCGTGTTGAGATACTTCAACCCGATTGGTGCGCATCCATCTGCAGAAATCGGTGAGTTGCCTAATGGCGTGCCAAACAACCTGATTCCTTATGTAACACAGACAGCCATGGGTATCCGCAAGGAGCTTACCATCTTCGGTAACGACTACGATACTCCTGATGGAACCTGCATCCGCGACTACATCTATGTAGTTGACCTTGCCAAGGCTCATGTTTGCGCTATGGCCCGTGTGCTCGACAAGGAGACTGAGCCTATTGAGTACTTCAACATTGGTACAGGTAATGGTAACTCAACTCTCGAAATCGTTGAGACCTTCGAGAAGGCTACTGGCGTGAAATTGAACTGGAAGTATGGTCCTCGTCGTGAGGGTGATATCGAGAAGATCTGGGGCGACTGCACCAAGGCTAACAAGGTGCTCGGCTGGAAGGCTGAGGCTAACCTTTCTGACGTGCTTGCATCTGCCTGGAAGTGGCAGGAGAAGCTCCGCGCTGACGGAATCATGTAATACATAGATTAAATATTCTTAAAAAGGAGGAACTTTCTGCCGAAAAAGGTGGTGGGTTCCTTCTTTTTTTATATCTTTGCAAAAAGTATTTTAACGAAAACAGCAACGATATGAAGAAAACGCTATTTACCATCATAACTGTTGCGGGCATGATGCTCGCAATGCCAGCAACAACCATGGCTGCTAACAGTGCCGTGGAGTTGATAGATATGGATGTGCAGGACATCACGCTTACGTATAGCAACGGGGTGATGCACATCACGGGTGCCGGAAATCAGGTGGTTACCATCTATAACTTGGCAGGCATCGCCGTGAAATCATTTAGGGTGGATGGGGTTGATAAACGCATCAGCCTTGCTCTGCCAGATGGTGTATATATTATTAAGGTAGGACCTTCGTTTACCCGTAAGATTACCGTTAGGCGATAGGCTTTGCCCGTATAGGCATTACCTGTTCTATGATAGGTAACTTTTCTTAAGTAACTGAACGTTTACCCTAAATAGTAATACATCAAAAGTGAAACTATTAAAGATTATCCCTGCATTGCTATGTATGACTCTGTTGTCATGCAAGGAGCATGAACCCAATAGCAATGTAGGATTATCGTTAGAATACTATCAGAACATGCGTAACCCAAACTATGCCATCAACTCTAGAATGATTAGGGAGCTGATGGACAGTTTGATGCGCAATGACGGTGGCTCTACTGTTGCCGACCAGCATACCAAAAGATATTATAGTAACAGAGGTGGCTTCCTTTGGATAGACAGGCATGGGGTGGACCAGCGTGCTGACACCTTGCTTGCTTATCTGCAGAAGGTGGGCGATATGGGTTTCAATCCGAAGCATTTCTATGTAAAAAACATAGAGACCGACCTGCAGCGTCTTCGTGACTTGCAGTTGGGCGAGGGAACTGAGGACGCAAACCATGTGCTGGCTAGGCTGGAATACAGGCTCACCAAATCATACCTGCGCTATGTGGGTGGGCAGCGTTTCGGTTACGTGAATCCTACTTTTGTTCTGAACCGTCTTGACAGCATCGCCCCTAATCCATATGATTCCATCAAGCGTCCCGTGAGATTCCGTGGACTCTATGATGTGAAGATAGATCATGCCAGCGACCATTTCTATCATCTTGCCCTGCAGCAGATTGTTAAAAGTGGCAGAAGCAATGACGGGGAAGAAGCAGAAGAAGGTGATGACAGACAGAGTGGGGTAGTCAGTCCTTTGTCGGCTTTTCTGCGTGACGTGCAGCCAAAGTCTGCTTTTTATGAGCAGTTGAAGGCAAAACTGCAAGCGCCAGGGTTGGGCAAAGCCATGAGAACCAAGATTTTGGTGAATATGGAACGTTGCCGTTGGCGACAGGCGGATAGTCCGGAGAAGCATCAGAAGTATGTGTTGGTCAATATCCCGTCTTACCATCTCTTCGCCATCGACCATCAGGATACCCTTTCCATGCGCATCGGCTGCGGATCAACCAAGACCAAGACACCATTGCTTACCAGCTATTTCAAGCGGATGGACTTGAACCCGAAATGGTTTGTTCCTCGCAGCATCATCATCAAGGATATGGTGCATCATGCCGGAAACGTGGGCTACTTCAGGTCTCGCAACTATTATGTCTCCGATCGTGCCACGGGCAAGGAGGTAGATCCGGCAAGGGTTAGTCGAAGCATGCTTGCTTCTGGCAAATACGGCGTAGTGCAGCGTGGTGGAAAAGGCAACGCTTTGGGTAGAATTATCTTCCGCTTCGATAACAACTTCTCTGTCTATCTGCATGATACATCTAGCAGAGGCGTATTTGAAAAAGAAGATCGTGGCGTTTCGCATGGCTGCGTGAGAGTGGAGAAACCTTTTGAGTTGGCCAAGTTCCTGCTGAAAGATAAGAACGAGAAACTCTTGGGGCGCATCGAATACTCCATGACTGCCGACTCGCTCAACATTCGCAGCAAGGTGGTGGGCTCGGTGAAGGTAGAGCCGCAGGTTCCGCTTTTCATTACCTATTACACGCTCTATCCGTTTGCTGGAGGAATGGCTAACTATCCCGATGTATATGGATTCGACGAGGTGATATATGCCGTGTTGAAGAAATATCTTTAGGGAAATTTTTAGTAATACATCAATTAAGGTCATATAATGATATGGAATTCAGTGATAAGGAAATGATAGATATGCTCCAAGACCCGCACACAAGGCGGGAAGGATTCGCTGTGCTGGTAAGGCAGTATAGCGAACCGCTTTACTGGAAGGTGCGTCGTATCGTGCTGAACCATGAAGATGCCAACGATGTGTTGCAAAATGCCTTTCTTAAGATTTGGAACAATCTGGATACCTTTCAGGGAAAGTCGGCGCTTTCCACATGGCTCTATCGCATTGCCATCAATGAGGCTCTCGACTTTGTGCGGCGGCAGAAGAACGTGAACTCTGCTACTGTAAGTACGGAGGATGAACCGGGCGTGGCTGCCCGGCTGATGGGCGATGATTACTTTGATGGGGATGAGGCGCAAGCCCGGTTGCAGGAGGCTGTGGCAAGGCTGCCTGAAGTGCAGCGCACGGTGTTTACATTGAAGTATTTCGATGAACTGAAATATTCGGAAATCAGTAAGATATTAGATACCAGCGAGGGTGCGCTTAAGGCGTCTTATCACCTGGCAGTGAAGAAAATAACAGAATATTTGCATTTGGGTGAATAAAAGATTAAACCTTTTGTGTGCGGTTTCGTCTTTATTAATATAAAGCATCTCTAAAATATAAAGAAAGGGATATTGATATGATGAAGGAAGAGAAAAAAATAAAAGATACTTTTGGCAATGGCAACCATTTCCAGGTACCTGCTGGGTATTTCGACCAGTTGGCAGACCAGATAATGGCGCAGATTCCAGAACAGAAAGCTGTTGAGCCGATGGCTCCTTCTGCTCCTCGAAAGGCTATGAAGGTTTCCCTGTGGAATCGATTGGCTATAGCCAAGGTTGCAGCGGCTGTTGCTGCAGCGGTGGTTTTGCTGGGAGGTGGAGTGATGGTAGCTTTGCAGCATTCTGCAAAGGGGGATGTGCAGATGGCTCATTCTGCAGGATTCCAAGCTACTTACAGTAGCGGGGATGATAGTTTTGACCAGATGGCAGACTATGCCATGATGGATAGTCAGGATTTCTATGCGCAGCTCGTGGCAGAGAACTAGAGCTTGTGGTAGAAATCAAGAGTAGTAAACATAAATAAGAAGCAAAATAAAGCAAATAAAGAAGCATGATAATGATGAAGCAACTCATAAAAAGCAAACTGGCGGTTTTGCTGTCGGTGATAATGCTCAGCATGCTGAGCATGGTGAGCACGGAAGGATGGGCTGGTAATGCCAAGAAGCAGCGCCCGCCGTTTGACCCGAAGCGCTTTGAGGCAGAATTGGAGCAGTATATCACCACTCATGCCGGGCTTACCCCAAGAGAGGCGGCCAGGTTTTTTCCTGTATATCGCCAGATGATGAAGAAAATGCGATCTCACTTTGATGCAATGCGCCGCTTTCATTATGTCAACCCGAAAGACGAACGTGCCTGCGTGGAGGCTATCCGCCGACAGGACGAACTGGACATTGAGATGAAGCAGTTGCAGCAGGAATATCATTCCCGCTTTCTGTATATCCTGCCTGCCAGTAAGGTGCTTCGCATCATCAAGGCAGAGGAGCAGTTCCATCGTCAGGCTTTCAAGAAAGCCAATAGATAAAAGAAAAGCCAATAGATAAAAGAATTGTAAGTGAAAGCTACTTGCTTTCAAGACATGAAATATAGCAGGTGATGGGCTGAATTCTAGCCCTATTGCCGCTTAAAAAATCGCAAAGATGTTATTTATGTAACATTTTTGCGATTTTATTTTGTTATTTCCTTTATTTATCGTAACTTTGCAAATTGGAAATAAATTATATAATATAATAAGGTATGTACAGAAGTAATACATGTGGAGAGTTACGTCTCTCTGATGCTGGCAAGGAAGTGACACTTGCCGGATGGGTACAGCGCTCAAGGAAAATGGGTGGTATGACATTCGTTGACTTGCGCGACCGTTATGGTATCACACAGTTGGTCTTCAATGAGGCCGATGATAAGGATTTGTGTGATGCTGCCAACAAGCTGGGTCGTGAGTATTGCATCCAGATTAAGGGTGTGGTAAGCGAGCGACAGAGCAAGAATCCTAAGATGGATACTGGCGATATCGAAATCCTGGTAAAGGAGCTTAATGTGCTTTCTCAGAGCCAGACTCCTCCTTTTACTATCGAGGACAACACCGATGGCGGTGACGATATTCGCATGAAATATCGTTATCTCGACTTGCGCCGCCCTGCTGTGCGCAAGAACCTGGAGTTGCGCCACCGTATGTGTATCTTGATTCGCAACTTCCTCGATGCTCAGAACTTCATGGAGGTGGAGACTCCTATCCTCATCGGTAGTACTCCAGAGGGTGCCCGCGACTTCGTGGTTCCATCTCGTATGAACCCAGGTCAGTTCTACGCACTTCCTCAGAGTCCTCAGACTTTGAAGCAGCTCTTGATGGTAGCAGGTTTCGACCGTTACTTCCAGATAGCAAAGTGCTTCCGCGATGAGGACCTCCGCGCCGACCGCCAGCCTGAGTTTACTCAGATTGACTGCGAGATGAGTTTCGTAGATCAGGATGATGTTATCAACCTCTTCGAGGAGATGGCTCGCCACTTGTTCAAGGAGATTCGTGGCGTAGAGCTTCCTAAGCTGGAGCAGATGACATGGCATGAGGCTATGCGCCGTTTCGGTAGTGATAAGCCAGACTTGCGTTTCGGTATGGAGTTCGTAGAGTTGAAGGATGCCTTCGCAGGCAAGGGCAACTTCTCTGTATTCGATGAGGCTAAGTATATCGGTGGTATCTGTGTGCCTGGTTGCGCTGATTATAGCCGCAAGCAGTTGAACGAGTTGACCGATTTCGTGAAGCGTCCACAGGTAGGTGCCAAGGGATTGGTATATATCAAGTACAATGCTGACGGCACCGTGAAGAGTAGCATCGACAAGTTCTACTCTCCAGAGGAACTCGCAGAAATCAAGACAGTGATGGGTGCCAAGGATGGCGACCTCGTATTGATTTTGAGTGGTGACAACGCTAACAAGACACGTATTCAGCTTTGCTCTTTGCGTCTTGAGATGGGTGACCGCCTCGGCTTGCGCGACAAGAACGTGTTCAAGTGCCTTTGGATTATTGACTTCCCTCTCTTCGAGTGGAGCGATGAGGAGCAGCGCCTGATGGCTACACACCATCCGTTCACCATGCCTAATCCAGACGATATCCCATTGCTCGACGAGCATCCTGAGCAGGTTCGCGCCAAGGCATACGACTTTGTTTGCAATGGTATCGAAGTGGGTGGAGGTTCACTCCGTATTCACGACACTCAGTTGCAGGAGAAGATGTTCGAGGTTCTCGGCTTCACTCCAGAACGTGCTGAGGCTCAGTTTGGCTTCCTGATGAATGCCTTCAAGTATGGAGCACCACCTCACGCAGGTCTTGCTTTCGGTCTTGATCGTTTCGTCAGCATCATGGCAGGTCTCGACAGTATTCGTGATTGCATCGCATTCCCTAAGAACAATTCAGGTCGTGACGTGATGCTTGATGCTCCATCAGAGTTGGATCCAAAGCAGCTCGATGAGTTGGAAATTAAGCTTGATTTGAAAGACTAAAGTGTTACCATAAAAGGAGTTGCACAGGTGAAAAACTTGACTTAAGTCAAAAAAAGCCTTGCAACTTCTTGTTAACTAGCACTTTTCTACTTAAAATGGCTCAAAATTGAAATATTTTATTTAATTTTGCAAAAGAAATAATTAAGAAGTAAAGCAAAAGCCAAACTTCGTATAACCAATTATTTACTAAAGACATGGTAGAAAAGAAAGCAACAAAGACAGCTGCCAAGAAGACAGCAACAAAGAAGGCTACAACAGCTAAGACAGCTACAGCAGCTAAGAAGACTACAGCAACAGCTGCAGCAAAGAAGGAAGTTATCTATTTGAACGCAGAAAATGCTGGTTTCCGCGCTGGTGATGTTTACCAGGCTTTGGCAGCAGCAGAGAATGCTCTTTCATTGGAAGAGATTGCAAAGATGGCTAACATCTCAATTGAGGATACTATCCTTGGTATCGGATGGCTCTTTAAAGAGGGCAAGATTAAGGACGAGGACAACAAGGTTGCTCTCGCTTAAATAACGAGATTTAAAAGAGCCGCAGTTTCTTAACCGAAAGGGTGGGAGACGGCGGTTTTTTCTTTCTGCTTAGATCTGTTTTATATCAGTTTATGGCTGCTTATATCTATTAGTATCTGTTTGGTCAGTTTTCTTTTGTGTATATGGATATATGATTGCTTTTTCTACTTTATTTTAATAAAAATGAATCTTGAACAGGAAATATTGAGCGTATTGGTACAGGCTGGCAACAAGGGTCTCAAATTAGAGAAGATTGCCCGCCATGTATATAATTCATGTAACTCCATCTTCAATCCTTTAGATTATATGATGGTGTATAATGCCGTGGCTCAGTATCTCACCAAAAATTCCAAGGATCCTCATTCTCTTATCAGGAAAGGAAAGGGATACGGGGTCTATCGCATAGATTATCACAGTTCTACAGTGCAGCAATTGATGCTTGATTTCTCTTCTGCTTCTACTCTGCCAGATGAAGAGAGAAAAAGGATCAGAGCCCAGGAAATGGATTTATTTGGAGATTTATGATTTTTTCAATAAATAGATAGGGGGAAAAGGCTGTGTTATTCGTATTATGTTTGAATAGATGATATACATAATGAAAATATGTATGTCGAATGGTTGACAAGTAACATTAATTAATAAACATAAAATACGAAAAATGGCTAGAAGATATTTATTAGGCTTTGATGTAGGTTCTAGTTCAGTGAAGGCTTCCCTTACTGATGTAGATAATGGTGAAATCGTTGCTTCTGCGTTCTATCCTGACCATGAGGCTCCTATTATCGCTGTAAAAGCGGGCTGGGCTGAACAGGATCCGCAGATGTGGTGGGATAATGCCAAACTGGCTCTCAAGAAAATTATGGCAGAATGTGGTGCCAAGGGTGAGGATGTCCTTGCCATTGGTATTTCTTATCAGATGCATGGTTTGGTCTGTGTAGATAAGAACCAGCAGGTGTTGCGCCCTTCTATTATCTGGTGCGACTCTCGTGCCGTACCTTATGGCGAGAAGGCTTTCCATGATTTAGGCGAGGATCTCTGCTTGCGTAACTTGTTGAACTCTCCTGGTAACTTTACAGCATCCAAATTGGCTTGGGTAAAGGAGAACGAGCCTGAGCTGTTCGATAAGATTGATAAGATTATGCTGCCAGGTGACTATCTTGCCATGAAACTTTCTGGTGAGGTAAAGACAACCATCAGCGGTCTTTCTGAGGGTATGATGTGGGATTTCAAGGCGAAGAAGCCTGCCAAGTTCCTGTTCGATTACTTTGGCTTCGATGAGAGTATGGTAGCTGATATCGTTCCTACCTTCTCGGTTCAGAGTGTGGTATGCAAGGCTGCTGCCGAGGAACTCGGATTGAAGGAGGGTACCCCTATCTCTTATCGTGCAGGTGACCAGCCAAACAATGCTGTAAGTCTCAATGTATTCAATCCTGGTGAGATTGCAAGTACTGCAGGAACATCAGGTGTGGTATATGGTGTACTCGGAGATGTAAACTATGACCCAAAGAGTCGCGTCAATACCTTTGCTCACGTTAACTATACCACAGACTTAGATCGTCTGGGTGTTTTGCTTTGCATCAATGGAACTGGTATTCTGAACGCCTGGGTACATCGCAATGTAACGCCAGATGTAAGCTATGCCGACATGAACGATCTGGCTGCTGGTGTTCCTATCGGTAGCGATGGAGTGAAGATTATCCCATTCGGAAATGGTGCCGAGCGTGTATTGGAAAATCGTGAGGTTGGCTGCTCTGTTCATGGCTTGAGCTTCACCAAGCACAATCGTGCTCACATCATCCGTGCAGCCCAGGAGGGTATTGTATTCAGCTTCTGCTATGGTATGGAAATCATGCAGCAGATGGGTATGGATATCAAGAAGATTCATGCTGGTAAGGCAAACATGTTCCTCAGTCCGCTGTTCCGTGATACCTTGGCTGGTGTGAGCGGTGCAACCATCGAACTTTATGAGACTGATGGTAGTGCGGGTGCTGCCAAGGGTGCTGGTATCGGTGCCGGTATCTATAAGGACCATGATGAGGCTTTTGCTTCTCTCAAGAAGTTGGCGGTAATCGAACCGGATGAGGCCAATCGCAGTGCATACCTTGAGGCATATGCAAGCTGGAAGGCAGAATTGGAAAAACTTTAAGTTTTATCTTTTAGAATATTGTAGAAAAGTCATGAAATCATGATTTTATGATACAAATCTATCAAAATACAAAGAAGGATGGAAGATTTTCCATCCTTTTTTTGTTTATATCCTTTTTTTTTATTACCTTTGCCAAATATTTATAAAAAATATGAATATGGCTCATAAGAATAATCATTTAGTCATCATGGCTGGCGGTGTAGGTAGTAGATTCTGGCCTATGAGTACCGAGGAAAAGCCAAAGCAGTTTATCGACGTTCTAGGAACAGGTCGTTCACTTTTGCAGCTTACCTTCGATCGTTTCGAGGGTGTGTGTGCTCCTGAGAACGTTTGGGTAGTTACGAATAAGAGATATGCAGCGCTGGTTCACGAGCAGTTGCCTGAAATTCCAGAGGGTAACATCTTGCAGGAACCATGCCGTAGAAATACAGCTCCTTGCATCGCTTACATCAGTTGGCGTATCAAGGAGAAGGATCCGAATGCCAACATTGTGGTTTCTCCTGCTGATCATATTGTTATGAACAGTAATGAATTCAGAAGAGTAATTACTTCTGCCTTGAAGTTTACCAGCGAGACAGACAGTATTGTTACCTTGGGTATGAAACCAACTCGTCCTGAGACGGGTTATGGCTATATTCAGGCTGATTTGCGTACTCCTTCTGCTCGCAACAAGGAAATCTATCGTGTTGACCAGTTCAGAGAGAAGCCTGATTTGGCTACTGCCACAGAGTATATCAAGGATAAGAGCTTCTTCTGGAATGCGGGTATCTTTGTGATGAGTGCAGCTACCATCGTGAATGCTTTCCGTGTATATCAGCCTAGCATTGCGAAGATTTTCGAGAGCATGCGCAGTATCTATGGCACTGAAAAGGAGCAGGCTGAAATCGATCTCCGTTATCCTGAGTGCGAGAGCATCTCTATCGACTATGCTATCATGGAGAAGGCTGAGGAAATCTTCGTGATGCCTGCCGACTTCGGATGGAGTGACCTCGGAACATGGGGCAGCCTCCTGGTGCAGAGCCACAAGGATTTGTATGGTAATGCCACCATCGGCGAGAACATCGTGATGATTGAATCGAAGAATAACATTGTTCATACATTGAACGAGAAAAAAGTGGTTATCCAGGGATTGGAAGGCTACATCGTGGCAGAGGAAGATGGTACTTTGCTCATCTGCAAACTCTCGGAAGAACAGCGCATCAAGCAGTTCTCTGGAAGTGAAAAATAATATTCCGAATTATTAGGCATAAAAAAGAAACTCTCCGTAGAAATTCAAGTTTCTACGGAGAGTTTCTTTTTGTATTTTGTATCTCTGATAGGATTGATTTATTTCTTCTTGATACCCTTGTATGCGATAAACGCAACGGCAACTACTGCCAATGCCAGGATAACATAACCAATTTCATGACTATATTGTACTGCCTGCTTGTAAACATCCTGGGTAGTCTTGTAATCGGTATATTCATAGATACCCCAACCGATGGTTGCCAATACTGTGTTCCAAACACCGGCACCGATAGTGGTATAGAGCAGGAATTTACCCACGTGCATTCCGGCAAGTCCTGCAGGAATACTGATAAGCTGGCGAACCGCTGGCACCAATCTACCGAAAATAGTAGAGGCAGCACCATGCTTGCGGAAATACTCCTCTGCCACTTCCACCTTCTGACGGTCAATCAGACACATGTGTCCGATTCGGCTATCTGCGAAGCGATAGATAATTGGGCGACCTACCCACTTTGCCAAATAGTAGTTGATGAGGGCACCGAGGTCTGCACCAATGGTGGCAAACACGATGACCAGGATAAACGACATCCCACTGTTTGGGTCCATAGCCTTCCAGGCTGCTGGCGGAACTACTACCTCTGATGGAAAAGGTATAAACGAACTTTCGATGGCCATGAAAAGGGTAACCACCCAATAGTTCAAGTTATCCAGAATCCAAAGAAAAAGCTCTGCTGTATTCATAATTATGCTTGTATTTAAATAATATCTATTGAATGATTAGGAGTTAAGAGGAAAAAGCTCTTAACTCCTAACTTTTTTATTTCTTCACTTCTTAATCTCAGCACTTATTTATTCTGCTTAGCCCAAGTATCCTTCAAGCCTACGGTCTTGTTGAATACAGGCTTCTCATCTGTAGTGTCGAGGTCAGCCATGAAGTAACCAATGCGCTGGAACTGGAGGTACTCTCCTGGCTTCTTGGTTGCTGCATACTCTTCTACGTAGCACTCCTTGAAGTCGTGATAGCTCTCAGGGTTGAGCAACTCGCGGAAGTCACGGTCGTCTGCTGATGGGTTCTCGATAGCGAAGAGGCGGTCGTACTCACGTACCTCAGCCTTTACGCAGTGATCGGCAGATACCCAGTGGAGCGTACCCTTTACCTTGCGGTTTGCACCTTCCATTCCACTCTTGCTGATAGGGTCGTACTCAGCCTGAATCTCTGTGATGACGCCATTCTCGTCCTTGGTGCAACCAGTACACTTCACGATGTAGGCGTTCTTCAGGCGAACTTCCTTGCCAGGAGTCATGCGGAAGAATTTCTTTGGAGCATCCTCCATGAAGTCGGCACGCTCAATCCAAAGATTCTTTGAGAAGGTGATGGTGTGTGTGCCGTCTGCCTCGTTCTCTGGATTGTTGATAGCTTCCATCTCCTCGCTCTCGCCTTCTGGATAGTTGGTGATAACGAGTTTCACTGGGTTGAGCACGGCGCTTACACGGCAAGCCTTCTTGTTCAGGTCTTCACGAACAGAAGCCTCCAGAAGTGCCATGTCGTTGAGGGCATCAAACTTGGTGTAGCCGATGCTGTCGATAAACATGCGGATGCTCTCTGGTGAGTAACCGCGGCGACGCATACCGCAAAGTGTAGGCATACGTGGGTCATCCCATCCATTTACCAGATGCTCATCTACCAATGTATGAAGCTTACGCTTACTCATCACGGTGTAGGTCAGGTTCAGGCGGTTGAACTCAATCTGGCGTGGGCGGTTATCGTTCAATACATCATCGCTGCCATCCATCTCCTTCAGGAAGTCAACGAACTTGTCGTAGAGAGGACGGTGAGGTACGAACTCCAAAGTACAGATAGAGTGGGTTACACCCTCGAAGTAGTCGCTCTGTCCGTGTGCGAAATCATACATTGGATATGCGTGCCACTTGGTTCCTGTGCGGTGATGTGGAGTCTGGATGATACGATACATGATAGGATCGCGGAAGTGCATGTTAGGGTTAGCCATATCGAGCTTGGCACGGAGTACCATGCTTCCCTCAACGGCCTCTGGGGTGTTCATCTTCTCGAAGAGAGCGAGATTCTCCTCTACTGGGCGATCGCGATATGGGCTGGGTGTGCCAGGAGTAGTAGGAGTACCCTTCTGGGCAGCGATTTCCTCAGCGGTCTGCTCGTCAATGTAAGCATGCCCCTTCTTAATCATCCAAATAGCAAATTCCCACAACTTCTCAAAATAGTCAGAAGCATAGTAGATGTTGCCCCACTTGAAGCCAAGCCACTGAATATCCTGAAGAATATTTTCCACATATTCGTTGTTTTCCTTACTAGGGTTGGTGTCATCGAAACGGAGATTGCAGACACCATTGTATTTGTCTGCTACGCCGAAGTCCATGCAGATGGCTTTAGCATGACCGATGTGGAGGTAGCCGTTAGGCTCTGGTGGGAAACGGGTCTGAATTCGACCAGCGTTCTTACCTTCCTTGAGGTCTTCCTCGACCAACTGTTCTACGAAAGAGATGCTCTTAGTTTTCTCTTCGATTTTGTTTTCTTCATTAATTGCCATATTCTATAGAATTATTTTTATTACTTTCAAAACTAGCTATTTCTTCGTTTCATGGTGCAAAGATACAAATTTTCTGATAAGTACGGAAATTATCAGCCCTTAATTTTTGAAGAATAGTAGGAATTTTGCAAAATATGTTTTTAAACATACAAAATGATTTGTTTGTTTGGATAAAAAGCAGTAACTTTGCATCGTTATCCTAAATACAATCTTTTTACCTTAGTAAGGATACTAATACCTTAATATAGAAGCGCCCCCACTGTGAAGTGGAGGCGCTTTGCTTTTTCTGTTTCAGAGAAGAATTATTTCTTCTCAGCTGCAGCCTTGCGGAATGTCTCGTTCTTTACAACCAACTTGCCCTCTGCGATGTCAAGTGTAGCCTGATCTTTTACGTCTGCATCGAGACCCTTACGGTCGAGAGTGATGTTAGCCGCAGTTCCCTGTGGCTTTACTTCCAGTTCCCACTTGTAATACTCTTTGTCGAGTTTTGTGGTCTTTGCAGTGAAGTCTGCATTGAGGGTAATCACACGCTCGCCGTCTGCACTCTTATAGTCGCCAGCTGCTGCAGCCTGGAAAGCTGAGTCGGTTACTACTTCTTCTACTGGAGCAGCTTCTGCTGCAGGAGCTGCTGTCTTCTTCTCTGAGCATGCTGTGAATGCGAGCATACCCATGGCGAATGCCATCATTGTTAATTTTTTCATTGTTCTAATTGCTTAATTATAGTTAATAATGAAGTTTACGGTCTTATATATATAAGATGTATAGCACATCTATATAATTAGATATAGCACATCACTACGCTTATCATCAGCATGGTGGCGAAACAGACTATGCCTGTTGTGATAGGTATATAGTCTTGCTTCAGTCTTTCCTTATGCTCGTAAAACTGGATGGCGTATGCTTTGAAGCAATGCTGGTAAATCCAGAATACAAGTGATGCCATGACAAAACCGATGAGCATGCCTACCAGAAGGTCGCCTGGATAATGAACTCCCAGATAGGTGCGGGAATAGCTCACTATGGCTGCCCATATCATCAGGAATATATTGAGATTTCTACTCCTTACCAGATACATGGCAAAGAACGTTACTCCCCAAGAGTTGGCGGAGTGGGAGGATGGGAATCCATACCTACCGCCACGATACTCGTTCACTACATGCACCATCGGTGAGATGGGGTTGTCCAGATTGCTGGGCCTAAGTCGTTCCACCATCGGTTTGAGTAATCCAGAAGCTGTTTGGTCGCAGAGTAATACGAGGAGTGCCACTGCCAGGATGGTGGTAAGTGTCACCTTCCAATGGAAGTTTACTATCATCACCCAGATGAATGCTGCATAGAAGGGAATCCACGCAAAGCGATGGCTTACTATCATCATGAAGTAGTCGAATAGTTCGCAGTGCATTCCGTTGAAAAACAGAAATACTTCTGTGTCTATTTGCTCTAATTGATGTATGATTTCTAACATTTTCTTCTGTCTTTATAATTCTGTTTCTTTGTTTGTTATTTGCTTGCCAGATCATCATACAACTTCTGTAGGTATGCCTTGCCGCGCTTCAGATTGTATCCTTTCTGTCCCCTATCGTAAACCACCTTCTGTGCCTTGTTGTCATAGATGATGGAATTCTCCTCTGAGACCACACCGAAAAGATCGGGTGAGGTGAAGAAGGCGAACTTTGGCGTTGCATCGCTCATCATGTTCTTGCTGAATTTGAAGTCGTCGTGTTTTACGCCGAGCTGTGCAAGGAGAGTTGCTGCTATGTCTAGCTGCGAACCGATGATACCCACCTTCAGAGGACGTGCGATGGCTCCACCTGCCAGGATGAGTGGTATTTGATAGCGACTGCGATCGGAACCGTTGAGGTCTTCTTTGTATCCACCCACATGGTCTGGCACAAATACGATGAGCGTATTCTTCCAGCGTGGCAGTTTCTTATACTCTCTGATGATAGCGCCCATCACGCTGTCGGTATAGGCGAATGCATTGAGTCGCTTGTCTGCCAATCTGTGGTATGGAACCTCGAATGGCTCATGGCTGCTCGATGTTTGGAACACTCGGAGCATTGGATGCTTCAGGTTTTGCTGGGCCTTGATGTCTGCCATCAGTTTGTTGGCTACTACATGATCTGGTACACCCCATTTGCTCATTCTGTCTTCCAGAGGGAAGTCTTTATCGGCAATGATGTTTCCGAATCCTTGTGATGTAAGGTAGGAACGCATATTGCAGAAGTCTGCATCGCCACCATAGTAATATGCGGTTTGGTAGTGGCGCTGGTCAATCAGGCTCTGAGCGATGGATGGCAACTGTGCCGTCTTGTTCGGATAGCGCATGATGCTTGTTGTAGGCTGTGCTGGATATCCGCTCAAGATGGAAACCATACCTCGGTCGGTGCGATAGCTGTTGGCATAGAACCTGTTGAAGAGGATGCTTTCCTGCGCGATGGAATCCAGGCATACTGCCACGTCCTTATGGCTGCCCATAGATGGCATGATGTCATTGGCAAATCCCTCCATGATGACAATGAGGATATCGGGTGTTCCTTTTTGGAAGGTTGCCTCATTGAGCAGGGGATAGGTATTCCGGTCGCTGGTGCTGACCATGTTCTCAAAGAGCTTGGTAGCTTCCTTGTCGTCCATGAATCGGTATTGGGCGGCAAAGTCTTCCTGATGAGTGATAGACTCGAAGAAGCTGAACAGCGGGTTCACTGCCGCATGGTTGAGGAATGCATTCTGGCTATAGTAAGCCTGTCCGGTGTTCATCGTTGAAACGGTGATGCCGCCGCGGATAGGTATGAAAAGAAGAGCCGTGAGCAGCAACAGGATGATAGATGTGCGCACACGATGGCGATCGAAGTCACTGAAACTTCCTCTTCTTCCGCCGCCAAACTCACCAAAGCCATAGTTGTTGTATCTGCTGTGATAGCGGTGTTTCTCGCCGCGCATGCGGAGGAGGAACCAAACGCCAACGGTAAGTACTGCCCATAATAGCAGAGTAAGGATTACCTGCCAGATGCTTACGCTAGCTATGGCGTCAGCTGGCGAGGTGAGGAGATAGAATAGCGGCGTGCTGTCCAGCGGATATTTCCAATATGGATAAAGACTTGCATTAACCAGAAAGCTGCAAGTGATAATCAATGACGCTATTACAAAGTAAGTGTTCATGATAGGACGTATCAGTTCTTTCTTGAACCAGATGGCAGCTATCGTGAGGATGCCTGGAATCACAGAAAGATAGCCCGCCATAGAAAGGTCTAGCGGGAGTCCATGCCAGATGACAGCTGGCATATCGATGAGGATATTGTCAACAGGTTGCGTTGCAGCTCCTTTTTCCAAGATGAGGAATAAAGGTTTCTGCAAAACAAACAGTATTACTAGCGTAATATAAGTTTTAACAAACCACAGAATCTGCTTCATACAAATGTTATTTTCTATATTAATAATGTATTTGAATGCAAAATTACAGATAATTTCTGAAATAAACAATTATTTTGATAGTTTTTTTCAAAAAAGTGGTAAAAAATTTGGTAGTTCGAGATTTTTGCCGTATCTTTGTTGTATTAATTTATTACGTGCTATGGCTAAGTATAATATTCAACCCAAAAAAGAGAAAACAGCGAGATATCAAACCTTGCTGAGCGAGGAGACTAAAGACCGCCTCCGTGATGAGATTATCCGTTTGATTGTAACGGAGAGAAAATACAAGGATCCAGAGTACAACTCAAAGAAGTTGGCTGAGGATTTGAATACCAACTCTCGTTATATTTCTGCGGTGTGTGCCACTCGATTCCACAAGAATTATTCTGAGTTGGTCAACGATTATCGTGTTAATGATGCTATGTCACTCCTTACTGACAAGCGCTACGCTAAGATGAGCGTGGAGGACATCAGTGAGATGGCAGGATTCAGCACACGACAGAGCTTCTATGCAAATTTCTATAAGCGCATCGGTATTACACCACGTCAGTACCGACTTGACCACTTACAGACAAAATAGACTATCTGAAAGAGAAGAGGCTATGCAAATCAAATATTGCATAGCCTCTTTTTTGTTCTTTATGTTTGGGATAATTCCTTGTCTTGTAGATTTATATTTCTACTTTCTAAGGAAATGCTTCAATACCTTGCTGGTGGTATTCTTTGAAATCTGGCGAATCGCCTTATCGCGTATCTGGCGCACACGCTCACGCTTTAATTGCATGTCTTCTGCAATTTCTGCCAGGGTTTCGTGTGCCACACCAATGCCATAGAACTTGGTGATGACCATTTTTTCTCTTTCTTCCAGTGCTTCAACACAACGCTCTAAGTCGTTAAGCATCTGTGCAAAAGCTGCGTTGTCGTCAGCCATCTTGGCATCCTTGTTAATGAGGATGTCGAGCAGGGTATATTGGTTGCCTACACTCAGTGGTGCATCAATGGACACTGTCTTGGCTGCATTGCGTGGGGCATACTTCTTCTGGTCTTTCGGTACTCGGTAAAGTGCCGACTGCTTGTCTATGGCTTGTTGCATCGCCTTGCGGATGAAAGGGGATGCATAGGCTACAAACTGTGAACCACGGGTGGCGTCGAACTTTTGGGCAGCCATCATCATAGCCAAAGTGCCCTCACTTACCAAGTCGTCGAATTCTACACCTTTACCACGAAACTGGTTGGCTACCGACTTTACGTAGTTGAGGTTCTCGCTTACTATTTTATTGATTTCTCTTTCTGTCATATCTCTATTGCGTTTTATCGATGATTGATTATCTGTGCTACACTCAGGTAGAGAGATTCCCCGGCTATATCTTCCAGGGAATTCTCTACTGCAAAAATACGGAGAATTATCTGAAGAAACAAATTTTGGCTCCAAATAATGTGGTATTTTAACATTTATCTGTATTGTTCACGTGCATTCTCTGTTATCTGCTTATTTGCAGAGTGCTGCATACGGACAGTAGATGCATCTCTTCTTGTCCTCCGTAGGCTTCAGTGGCACGGCTGGGTTGTAGATATCCGCAAGCAGCGAACGGAGATGTTCCGTGAATTCTGCTTCAAGTGGTGCCACATCAGAGAGCAATTCTTTTCCCAATTTCAGCGTTGGATCGTAATCTTCTGAACCGGCATTCTGAATGAACAGCAATCCCGGCGATACCGGTTCCTGTGCTGGATTGAATCTTCTGTCGTTCTTTATAATCAGCGAGTACAGGATAGCCTGCAGATAGTAGTCGCTATGCTTGTTCATTGCCTGTGGAGTGGTACCGAAGACTTCGTCTATATCCTTAGGATGTGTAGCTTGCGCACGTCCCGTCTTATAGTCTATCACTCTGATGCGTTCTGCCAGATTTCCTCCAGCCGATGGATTTCCGTTGGCTGCCACTGCGTCCAGGCGGTCGATGAAACCACCAATTCTAAAGAGTTTTTCTCCTCTTGCCGTAGCTACGCCTAGTGTGGTAGATACCACAATCTCCATACCGATGATGGTGAACGGAGCTTGGCGACGGTCGATGGTGATGAGCTGGCGTAAATAGCTGGCAATCACCTCTTTGTTAATGAGCTGCAGACCATTGTATTTGGGGTGATAGTCAGAACTGCTCACCTTGAACAACTCTTCTCTGAAGGCCTGGTCCACCAGCCTGTAAACCAGCGAGGAATCTTTTAGCGCATTGTTCAAGTCGCCTGCTGAGATGACGATAGGATGGATGAGTCGTTGCTTGCCCCGGTCGTCCACGGCAATATCCTCTTTGCTGGCAAAGGTGTAGTAGAACAGTTCAGCCGCTCTATGGAAGATGTTTCCGAAGATTTTGTTATCTACCTCGTCCTCATCAATCTCATCCGGTTCGAGCAAACCTTTCACATATTTATAATAGAACTGCTTCTGGCATCTCTGGTATGTGTTGAGGAAGGTTGGCGTAATCATCTTGATGTCATCAAGAACTGCCATCACTTCGTCTGTCTTCTGCTCTTCGTTATAGGCAGGGCGCAATGGTTTCTGACCCGCTGTCAGGGTTCGGCGCTTGATGGAGTGCTGGCTCTCTACCATCATCTGCAGCATGAATCTGCTCATCTCTCCCGACTGTCCGTCTTCCGTGGCATTGTTGTAAGTGAGTGTGATGTCGTGGGCTCGCTGCAACATACTGTGGAAATAGTAGGCAAAGATAGCCACCTTGTTCTCTACCGTGGTAAGTCCGTATGCATTGCGGAGCGTGAACGGAATAAACGAAGAGTCGTTGACTCCCTTCGGCAGCTTACCCTCGTTGCAGGAGAGTACCAGGATATGGTCGAAATCGAGGTTTCGGGTTTCGAGCACACCCATCACCTGTATTCCTTCTGCCGGTTCACCATGGAATGGAATCGAGGTGGTCTGGATAAGTTGCTGAATCAGTCGCTCCAGGGTGATGATATCTACCTGCAGGTCTCCAGCCATGATGAGGTCTTGCAGGCGGTTGAGCAGGGTATAGGTGCGGTAAAGCGATTCATGGAAGAGTGGATCTTCCAGCTTCTTGGCATGGATTCCGATGGTGCGGAGCACGTCGAGCAGGTAAGTGATGAGTTTCTTGTTGTACTCATCCTGACTTGCTGTATCCTTTTCCTTGTCAGTTCCTCTTTCCTTGTCAGTTCCTTTTGGCGCATTCGTTCCTTCTAAATCTCGGAATAGGAGTGAGAGACCTTCATCTCCGTCCATACTCAGAAACTCTCTTGATGGATAGAAGCGCTTCTGCTCGTTCAGCTTGTTCTGCAAATCGGTATATTTCTCGCTGATGTAGCGGGTGTAAGGATGGCGCAGGGCGATGAGCACATAATGCAGGCGATAGGTGTCGCTGAACTTAGGATGGCCGATGCCTTGCAGCTGGATAAGTTGCTGAATCAAGCTGTAAAATGGTGTCTGTTGTAGCGGATAACCGATTGTGATATTGACACTTCCCACTTCCGGTGGAAGTGAATGTATAACACTTTGCAGCAGCGATTCGTCGCTTAATACGATGGCTACGTTGCGTCCCATCTTGTATCGTCCGTTCTCTTTGAGCCATGTGTTGACATATCTGGCCTGTATATTCTCTGTAGGAGCAGAGATGTAGGTGATGTCCTTGTTCTTCGTCATGTTGTTGTAGATTTCCTGCTGCGGATAGTCTGCCAACTCGTTTGGATAGTATGGCAGGTACTGGCGGATGTAGTGTCCCGCTTCGTTGTTGCCATCCATATAGTATTGGTCGTAGTCCCAATAGAAGGCTGCCTTGCCTTGTTTCATGAGTCGGTCGCACAGGTTTAGTTCTACCTTCTGCATCATGTTGAAGCCCACGAACAGATATTTCTTGTGTCTGAATGCTATGTTCTCATTGTTTGCCACGTTGCGATAGAGGGCACCTTCATAGGCAAGTCCTTGCTGGGCGAGGCGTTTGTTGAACTCTACATAGATGTCGTAGAAATGACACCAGAGTTGCAGGAACCTTTTCTTGAGTTCTGAGTTGTGGTCGTCCGAGAAGTTGCTGAAGAACTTCTTGATCATCTGCTTCTGGTAGTCGGTGAGATAAGATACATCATCCAGTTCATGAATGTCGCTCAGGTTGGCGAATATCTGCTTGGCATCCACCATGTTCTTATCCACGTCGTCAAAGTCGGAAAGCAACAGCTGTCCCCAACCGTAGAAATGATCCAAGGTTTCATCAATGCCCGTACATTTCACGAAGGTTTTGTGCAAATCGCAGATAGACTTGATAGGGTCAGCCACCTTCAGATCCGTATGTCGGCGGAAAAGGTCACTGATGGTGATATAGGTAGGGGTCCAGATGGGCTTGCGTGCCAACTGGGCCAAGTAGCTGTTCAGGAAGAGTGATGCTCGCTTGTTAGGGAACACCACTGCTATATCGCTCATGTCGGTACCATATTTTTCCAACATGTCTTTTGCTACTATCTTTAAGAATGCTTTCATATTTGCTAATCTGCTATTTTATTTCACTTCTACTATTTTATTTTACTTCTACTATTTTGTTGGGATATACATACCATAGATATCCCTTTACTTGTGGATGTCCCATGCCCGAAAGCAAGTCCATGTAACCCTTCACCTGGTCGTGGTATTCCTGGCGTGGTTTACCAAACTTGAAATCTACGACGATGGTCTCGTTCTCGTCTTTCATCACGCGGTCGGGGCGATGCACTTCCATCTTGCCCTTGTTCATGCTGATGATGGAACATTCGTTAAAGATGTCCCAACGGTCGGAGAACCAGCTGCTTACCTTGTCTGATTCCAGTCGTTTTCTAATCATGGCTTCCACCTTTTCCTTGGATATATTCTCGTCGTAGAGTACGCCGTCCAGCTCAAGCTGCTTGAGTGCTCCGTCGATATCATCACGGGTTCTGATGGTAGAGAATAGACTGTGCAACACGGTACCCATCTTGATGTAATACTTCTGCTGCTCTTCTTCTTCATCACCTTCTATGAGGTCGAGGCTCTTGTTACTCTGCTTGAAGTCTGGCATCTTTGGCGATACGGCAATCTCCGTCTCCATCATTTCTGATGGGAGTGTGAACACATTTGAGTTGAGCTTCATCTCCATTGTCGCCTTCTGCTTAGGCACGAATGGTTTGCCATATTGGAAAAGGATATCAGATGTCTTGCTATCAGTCCCCAATCCTTCTATCTCTACCGGAACTTCTTCGTTGTCAGATAGAGGTGATATCAGCTCTTGGGCTTTCCTTAGCTTTTCTACCACCTGTTCCAGTGAAGTCTCGATGATATTCGAGCGGTAAGCCGCTGTGGTTCGCTTGCCAAACACGTAGAGGTTGTGTCCGGCTCTGGTGAATGCCACATAGAGCAGGTTCAGGTTATCTACCATGTTCTGAAGATGCTCATGGTGATAGTCTTGCTCATAGATGCTCTGCTTCATCTGGTTGGCACTGAAATCTACTGGCACGAGAGGCAACTCATTGTATGGCTCCTCCTGCGGAGTACACCAGATGGTGTTTGCCTTTTCCAATTGCCAGTCGCAGTAAGGCATGATAACGTTGTCATACTCCAATCCTTTACTCTTGTGGATGGTGAGGAGTCTGATGCCGTCGGTACCGTCGCTGTGGATGCTCTTGTTGTGCAGGTTGGCATCCCATTCCTGCAAGAAGGCCTCAATATCGCTGCTGTTGTCAGTAAGGAAAGCGTTCATCTTGTCATAAAATGCGCAAACATAGGCACTTTGGGCTTTCATATCCTCTACTTCAGCCAGTCGGAACTCGGTGAAGAGACGTTCCGTCAGGTCGAGCAGTGGTATCTGTAGATACTCCAGTCTGTCGCTGATAAGCTTATCAACCAATTCCTCGCTGTCCAGATAGGTCTGGGCGTATTTGAGCAGGGTGGCACGGGCGATATCATCGTTGGGATGCATCAGGAAGTGCAGGGCTGTAACTAGAATCTGCACGGCCTGTGATGCATCGAGACGGAATGCCTCATCAGAAACCATCTCATAGTCTGAGTGATTCATGAAGTATTCTGCGATATCCTGGATGGTCTGGTTGTTACGCACCAGGATGGCTATTTTGTTGGTTGGCACACCACGAGCCACCAGCTTATCTACCGTTTCCAGGCAGAGTTGCATCATTCTGTCGCCTTTTTCCTTACCAGTATCTGTCTCGTCATTGTCATCTTCAGCCTCTTTCGTTTTGAGCAGTCTTATTTCCACATAGCCCTGGTTGTTCTTGGAGGCTGGCACCTTTTGCTCCACGTCGGCGTAGGCATTGAGCAATTGCTGTGCCTCTTCTGGCATGGCATCTTTCAAGGCTGCATATTCCTGCTTGGCTGCCTCCACGAAGAAGGCATTGTTGAAGTCGATGACGTTGCGGTCGGAGCGATAGTTGGTGTCGAGCGTCTCGATGTCGAGCTGTTTCTCGGGATTGGCAAACTGCGACTCGATGTTGTTGAGTAATCGCCAGTCGCCCGAACGCCATCGGTAGATGCTCTGCTTTACGTCGCCTACGATGAGGTTGCCCGCATTCTCGCGGCTCATGGTTTCCTCCAGAAGCACCTTGAAGTTTTTCCATTGGATGGTACTGGTGTCCTGGAACTCATCTATCATCACATGATTCAACTGGGTTCCTATCTTTTCGAAGATAAAGGGAGAATCACTGTCCTGAATGAGCGAATGCAGCAAGGTCTGCGTGTCGCTGAGCAGGAATCTGTTGGCCTCCTGGTTCAACTGTCTCACCTTTTTGTCAATGCTTCCCAACAGTCGCAACTGGTTGAGATGCTTCATGGTGAGATCGGCACTCTTATACATCTTGACCAATGTTGGACGATGTGTCTCCGAAAAGTGGAGGATTGGGAAGAGAACTTCCGTAACGTGCTGATACAGATCGGTATTATTCTTTATATCTGTTTTCTTTACCCAGTTGTCAGGACTGTCCATGCACTTGGCAAAGGTGGCGTTTACCAGGTCGTCATCACTATACTTGCCATTTCTCAGTTTGTTGAAATAACTCCAGATGCCTCGGGTCTTGCCACTCAGGTCGTCTGCAGTGTATCCTCCTTCTTCGAGCGCATCAAAGAAGGAAGCAGCAATTTCATCAAACTGCTCTTTGGCCTTTTTTCTGATGCCTTTCATCTTCTCCTTGAAATCCTCAAAGAAGCCTTTTTCTTCCATGCGCTGCGACAGCTTGTCGGCATTATCTTTGTAATAGTCACGGAAGATATGCTCACCGAACGACTTGATCTGCCCGATTACGTTCCAGCCTTTGTCGTCGGCGATGTTTTCCTTGATGTATTCCATGATCCAGAAGAGCAGTTTGTCGGTGTCTTCCAGACTCTCGATGAGTTCATCCACGGCCTGTTGCTCCACCTGGTAGTCATTGAGTCCGATGCGGAGGTTGGCAGTCAGATCCAGCTCTCGTGCCAGGTTTCTCAGCACGCTTTGAAAGAAGGTGTCGATGGTCTGCACGTGGAAGTAGTTGTAGTTGTGGATGAGCAGTCGTAAGGCTTGCTCCGCATTCTTTCTGATTTGCAGGTCAGATAGATGTGGCAATGCCGCATGAATCTGCTTGATGTATTGGTCTGACTCTGGCAGACGGTGGGCAATGCCATAGAGCTGTCCCAGGATACGCAGCTTCATCTCTTCCGTAGCCTTGTTGGTAAAGGTCACGGCAAGAATGGTGCGATAGGCGTATGGGTCTTCTATCACCAGAGTCATGTATTCGCGAGCCAGGGTAAAGGTCTTTCCTGAACCTGCACTCGCCTTATAAACAGTCAGTTGTGATTTCATATCTTGTTTCTTTTTGTTCTTGATTGGTTGAAGTGAAAGCCCCCCTGTGATGGGTATTGTGAAGGGAGCTATTCTCTTGTGATGCGTAGAGTTACCAGTTTCTGAATAGTTCGAAGCCGATGCGACAGCCTACGCCATCAAACTTATACTCCCTGAAGGCGGCAAAGAAGCCCAGTGATACCAGGCGGGTGCTCAGTCCGTATCCCCATTCCGTATAAGGCGTAAGGTGTTTAACCACCAGACCGCTGATGTAGAATCGTTCTTTCTCGAAATATCTTCCCACCAGGGGCAGCCATGCCGACAGTATGATGGGGGCTTCGTAGGTGCAGTTGGCACGCAGATAGTAGTCGCTGGCATTGTACCACTGCGAAGACAGCAGTTCGAAGTCGCCACTCCATTCATCGTTCCATCCACCCGGTATGTTGTTGTCGTGGAAGTTGGTGTAATCCACGAAATCCCAGTGGGCTGTTCGCAGGGTGTAGAATCCTGTGCCGAAACGCATGGAGTAGGAGCGGCGGCGGGATGCGTAGAGGATGGTTTGTGCATCAAACTCTGCTCTGCCATAGTCGATGTTTCCGCCAAAGAGTTTCTTGATACCTTGTTCGTAATCAAACTTCAGTATGATTCCCTTCTCGCCCTGAGGCCTCCATTCCAGTCCTACGGCAGGTGCCACCGACTTGTATTTGTCGGGATAACCTATCTTGTGGTAAAACTCCGGTCTCACGGCCACACGGTTGTGCGAAACCATACCCATCTCGAACGCCCAATTCTGATTGAAGCGCCAGTGGTTGGTCAGTCGCATATACTGGTCCTTGAATTCCGTATAGTTGGTCTTCCCATCCTTGATGGCAGGGATGATGCTAGGCGAGAAGTCGCCCACGCTGTCTTTCGACTCGATGTATCCCAGAGCCTTTCTTGCCACTCGGTTGGTGTTGATGCGGTTGCCGTTACCCACCTGGAACTGCAGGTATCCCTCGTGCTTGGCGTTGTAGTTGAATCTGGCAGGCACGTTGATATAGAAGCGGTGCTGCTTAAAACTGTAACCGCCCTTGATGCCCAGTGATATTTGCAGGTTGTGGTTGAAGGCATATTCTCCTCTCAGGTTGAACTTATATACCACTCCCTTCTTTTGTGAGTAACCCATATAGAGCGGGTTGAAGATAGGGTCGATTCTGAAATAGCCCTGACTTTGCTTGCCGAATCCGCTTGATATGCGGTTGAGCAGATTGTCGCCCACCACATCCCACAATACATCTTTCACTATATTGTTTTTCTTCTCTTCTACACCTTCTCCCTCTATATGCAGTTTCCGGCGTTCCATCTTGTCGTAGTATGCACGGTATATCATCTCCTCGTCGGTGTTGAGCTTTACAGGCCGCACTTTTGCCATCAGGGTGGTGTCCTCCACATTGTTGAGGCTGTCGCTCAGCACCTTTGGCAGGTCGTAGATGGTGGTGTATTTGCCCGTTATCTTGTTTCCCATAAACTGGAAGTTGGCTCTCATGTCGCATTTGATGGATCCCAGGGTCTTGAACCCCTCTTTGCCCATTGTCAGCGAGATATAGAAACGGGTCATGTCGTATTCTCCCTCGAAGTCGCAGAGATAAATCTGTCCGTTCTTGATGTGTACGATGGCTCGTGTTTCTACCAGCTGCGTGTTCTTGATGCGCGGATAGGCATAAACCTGTGCCATTCCGTATGGCAGGGGAGTGACCGCATATTTGTAGTATCTCTTGTTGGTGCGATGGAAAGGCGACAGGATGTTCTCCTGGAAGAGCGTTTCTCCATAAACGTTTGGCGTCATGTAGTTCAGCATCGATGTCATCGTGTTTCTGTGATGGGGGATGGTGCTGAGGTTGAGCAGCCTGCTGATATGTGGCACGCCTTTTTCATCTACTACCACGCGGTTGTAGAATTCAGTGATAAACTTTCTTCCGGCTCCATGCGATACGGCATACATGGTAGGCACGAGCATGAGTGTAGCGTTGCGCTTGTTGGTGCGCATCTGGAATTTGGTATAGGCATAGCTGGTACTGTTGCTTCTGCCGGTGGTATCTACCTGTTGGGCATAGCGGAATATGCGGCACATCACCGAGTCGGTGAGAGCGTCGCTTCTGCCATGTCGCTTGGCTTCTGCCGAAAGCGGCAGGCTGCATCCCATGAATGTCATGGTTATGATATTGAGTAGATACCTGTTCATATAGAAATGAAAAAATCGGGTGTGGCTTTATTGCCGCACCCGATTGCAAAGTTACTAATTTATATGTAAATGTCCAAATCTTTATCGATAATATTATATCTTTTTATCTTTGTACGCCGGTTTTACCCCAGATACTTCATGAGAATACCTATTTTCCCCGATTCCCTGAGCTTGGTGATGCTTTTTTCTCTTATCTGGCGTACGCGTTCACGGGTCAGTCCCATCTTGTCGCCGATTTCCTCCAGGCCCTTTTCGGGCTCATCGATGCCGAAGCATGCGCAGACTATCTTGCGCTCCCGGTCCTTGAGACACTTTTTGAGCACCTGCTTCAGTTCCTGAGCCATACTCTCATGGTCCACATGCTTGTCGGTGCGGCTGTCATCGCCACTTGCCATCACATCTACCATGGAGTTGTCTTCATCTTCACCAAATGGGGCATCGATGCTCACGTGATGTCCGCTTGCCATGATGCTCTGCGTGATTTTATCTTCATCTACTCCGGTTCTTGCAGAGATTTCCTGCACGCTAGGGCGTCGCTGGTTCTCCTGTTCAAACTTGTTGATTTCCTGGTTCACCTTGTTGAGCGAACCTACCTGGTTCAAAGGTAGTCTCACGATGCGACTCTGCTCGGCTATTGCCTGAAGGATACTCTGGCGAACCCACCATACGGCGTACGAGATGAACTTGAAACCTCTGGTCTCGTCAAATCGCTCTGCCGCCTTGATGAGTCCGATGTTACCTTCGTCAATCAGGTCGGTGAGGGTGAGTCCCTGATGCTGGTATTGCTTGGCTACAGACACAACAAATCGCAGGTTGGCTTCCACCAACTTGTTCTTGGCTCTCTCTCCGGCTCTGCCACCCTTGCGGATGATTTGGGCCAGTTCTATCTCTTCATCGATGGAAATCATAGGAGCTCTGCCTATCTCCACCAGATACTTATCGAGTGCCTCACTATTTCGATTGGTTATACTTTTCTGTATCTTCAGCTGTCTCATAATAACTATTCCCTCTTTCTTTTAGTTGCACGATAATGCAAAGATAGTAAAATATTCGATAGGTTGTTGCTTTCGATAACATTATTTAACCAAAAAGTCTTGGTTTTTTAATATTTTATCTAACTGCTTCATTCTTAGCGAATTTATCGAATGTTTTTTGGTAACCATTGAATACGTTGATATCTACGGTTCCATGTATGCCGGCAACTCTTCCATCGGGGCATAGCTGCCAATAAACCAGGTGAATATCAGGCTTGTATTCGCCATATCGGGCTATCCATACCTGGTAGTCGCGCTTCAGGTCGGGGGCTAGGGGCAGATACCGGTTTACGAACATCTGACTGATGTAGAGGATAGGTTTCGTGCCGGTGGCTCTTTCTACCAGTCGGAGCCATGTTCTTACCCTTGCGAAGAGTACATTCGGACCTCCAATCTGCTTAATCTGACTTGGGAATGGTTCTAAATCCAGGACAGGCGGGAAGTCGCCACGTAGTATATGGCTATGTCGCAAAAAGTGGTTTGCCTGTTCCACAGCCGAGCTTCTGGTGCTGAAGAAATGATAAGTTCCTACATGATAGCCGTGTCTGCGGGCATCGCTATAGTCTTTCTTGTAGAAAGGATTAACGATAGATTTTCCTTCGGTACTCTTGATGTAGATATATCTGATAGGGAAATCTACGTTTCCGTTTACGGTCTTCTTGCTGATGGTTCCCAAGTGGGTGATGCGCAGACGCTTCCAGTCGATAGGGTATTTCTTCTTTCCTTTTCCATGCTGGTATTTGGAAATGTCGATGCCATAGATGCGCTGCGAGGTATAGACCAGGCGTTCGCCCTTGTATTTGTCGGCTTTCCATTCGCCCACTCTCAGCGGTTTTTTAGGGGCGATGCTGAATCCCCAACCGTTTCTTTCGCCGTCTTTCCATTCGCCCTCGTAGTAGGTGCCGTCGTGTCCCATCCATACACCATAGCCTTCGGCTTGGTACAGACTGTCGTATGATCCTGAGAAATAGCCCAGCGAATCGGGTCTCAGATCATAGTCGATGGTCTTTCTGTGGGTAGCCCCCTGTAGGGTTACGAGCCCTGCTGCCGTGCGGGGCGCTATGCCGAAGATGCCGTTTGGTGTGGTTTCTGATGCCAGCTGGAAGAGGTTGCATCCTTGGGTGTCCTTTCCGTCCATCATCTTGATGAGCTTGCAATCTTCGCTGCGGGTCTTTCCTTCTTTGTCTGTGTAGAAGGCCTTATATATAATAAGGTGTACCAGTTCTAGCTTTTCCTTACCGTTGGAAGGCTTTCTCGCTGCTGCACTGCCTTGGATATGGTGTAAGGAGTCGAGCATCTTCTTGGCAGAATCCCTCAACACCTTCTCACGGTTCTCAAAAGCGCAGATTCGGTTGTAACCCAAGTCCATCACACTGTGCGAGTGGATGTAGTAGGCAAGTTCGCTCTCTTTCCATTTCGCATCTTTGTAGAGACTGTCCAGTGAATCTACCTTCTGAGTCAGTACGCTGTCGGCATCCAGCCCCTTGTATTTGTTTCGGGTGATGTTGGCATTGTAGGATGCGGCGAGTCGTCCCTGGCAGGATGGCACCAGCGCCCAGCGGTTCATGAAGACTGCTGCCAGGGTGGTGGTTTCTTCGTCGAAGCGCAATAAGGTCTTGTCGCCTCTTCTTATCTCGTAGCAGCTATAGGCTTCAATACGGGCCTTGGCGGTCTGCACCTTTTCTCTTGAGGGATTCAGGCAGCAATAAGTCCAGTATCCCATAGCTAAAAGTAGAATAATCAATGAGGCACCGGCTATTCCGATGCCTCTTTTTCTGATGTTTGTCATTTTCAATTCCTTCCCAGTTTCTTCTATCCTCTCTTATTCTTTTTTTCTTTCTCGTCTTTTCTCTTTTCATCGGGCATCTGCGTTCTTCACAAGTTCTATCTCAAGGATAGATTCGGTTTGTGGAGTGATTTTGCTTCCATCTGATGTCCTTTCACCTATGAGCCAGATAATTTCTCCTTTCCTGTCGGTCAATACATGTTGGCTCATCTTTTCCATGTAGTTACGTTTGCGGTCGGTAAGATAATCGCTTATCAGTTTGGTTCCCTTCATGCCGAATGGCTGGAAGCGGTCTCCTTGCGCAGCGAGTCGGTAGGTGAGAGGGAAACTTACCTTGTTGGCATCCAGCGTGATGCGATGGTGCTCTTTGCTTGGTGCAAAGTCGTCGGTTCGCTGGTAGCGTCGGATTCTGATTTTTGTATTGCCTCCAAGTGTGTAGTTTCCTTCTTCGGGGAGTCGGAATTCCCGCTCTTTCTGCAAGTTTTCCAACGTATTTAAAGGAGTAATGAGCAGTTGCTCCCGGTCGATGGCTAGCATATAGTCATTACTTTTCCAAACCTTGCCTACACCGCCGTCTGGATTTCTCAGACTGACGATGATGTTGTCGATGATGTCGCCATGAAAGCCATAGTTGCCGATGCACTTGTGAAGCATGAATTCCTGACTTGCCGCCTTCATGATAGGGGCTTTGTCGATGAAGATTACTTTGCTGTCATCACCGGTTTCGCTCTGTTTTATATCATTTTCCGTCTGCTCTATATCATATCCGTGATGTTCGAAGTCTTTCTCCATATTGTCGAGCATCAGCTTGGCTTGTCGCAGATACTTTGCCGATTGGGCGATGTTGTCTTTTGCTGCCGGATTCAGCGTTTCAAGCAGCGGAATCACATGGTGGCGGATTTTGTTGCGCAGGGCATCATCTTCCAGATTCGTGGAATCGGTGACGTAGTCCTGATTTCTTTCTGCCAGATAGTCGAGCACATCCTGGCGACTGATGCAGAGCAGCGGTCGCAGGATGTTGCCGTTTTTAGGTGCGATGGCAGCGAGTCCATCCACGCCCGAGCCTCTGAGCAGATTGAGCAGGAGGGTCTCCACATTGTCGTCACGATGGTGAGCCACGCAGATGCCATCGGCTTCGATGTCTTTGGCGAGTTGGGCGAAATAGCGATATCGCAGGTCGCGTGCCGCCATCTCGATGCTTATCTTGTGCTTTTCGGCATAGGTAAATGTGTCGAAATGGATGCGGTGCAGGGCAATGCCTTCACGCTCGCACAGGTTTACGCAGAATTGTTCATCGCGGTCGCTTTCTTCGCCACGCAGATGGAAGTTACAATGGGCGGCCTCTATGGGCATGCCGATGCTTTTCAGGATGAGCAGCAAGGCTACGCTGTCTGCTCCTCCCGAAAGGGCCACAATATAAAGACCATCGTGCTTCCACATGTTGTGGCGCACGATGTAATTATTCACGATATTCTCTATCTGATTCATCTTCATCTTTCCCTGTAACTCCTATCTCTTATCTGTAAACTATAAACTGTCAACTATAAACTATCAACTATTAATATTATTATGCAAGAATTTCTCCGCTCTCTCCAAGTCTTCTGGGGTATCAATGCCCACGGTCTCCACATCGGTGGTTCCCACCTTAATCTTATATCCGTTCTGCAACCAGCGCAACTGCTCCAGGCTCTCTGCAATCTCCAGAGAACTCTGTGGCAACTGGGTTACTTCCTTGAGCACTTCCTTGCGGTAAGCATATATGCCCAGATGCTTCAGGTAAGGGAAGTTGTTGAGCCAGTCTTTACGCTCTTTGCCTCTTACGTATGGGATGACGCTGCGGGAGAAGTAGAGGGCAAAGCCCTGGTTGCTCACGGCAATCTTCGGACTGTTTGGATTCTCCACGGCATCCATCGATGTAAATGCCTTGCCCAGGGTAGCAATCTGGGTAGTTGGGTCGTCGAAGCAATGGCAGATGGTTTCCAACTGGCTCTTTGCCACGAAAGGCTCATCGCCCTGCACATTGACGATGACATCCCAATCGCCGCCAATCTTCTCGATGGCTTCCTCAATACGGTCGGTACCGCTCTTGTGGTCGGTGCGTGTCATCACTGCCTTGCCGCCGAAAGCCTCCACGGCATTGAAGATGCGCTCGTCATCGGTAGCCACGTAGGCTTCCTCCAAGACGGCTGCTACTTTTTCATAAACGTGCTGAATTACTGGCTTGCCACCAAGCATGGCGAGTGGCTTGCCTGGGAAACGCGTTGAGGCGTATCGCGCTGGAATGATTCCTATAAATCTCATAATTGTCTGTCTTTTAAATGTTTACTTTCTTTCTGCTCGGTGCTTCTTTCCTGTAACCTTCTTAAATATTTTCAGAATCTTTCCTGAATCTTTCCGGCAACAAAAAAAGTTGCACTTTGCAGACGCAAAAGTACAACTTTATTTTGTATTAACCAAATATATTTCGAATTTTATTCATATCTTATCGCCTCAATCGGGTCGAGTCGGGCAGCCTTCTTTGCAGGATACCAGCCGAAGAACACTCCGGTAAAGGTACATACGGCAAAACTCATGATGATGCTCCATGGCTCAATCTGCGTGGCGATGTGCAGAAATGCGTTCAGACTGAGCGATAGACTCACGCCCAATATCACTCCGATGATACCACCTGTTACTGACAGCAGGATAGCCTCAATCAAAAACTGGTTCAGAATGTCGATGCCTCGGGCACCCACACTCATTCTAAGACCAATCTCCCGGGTTCGCTCGGTTACGGAAACATACATGATGTTCATGATTCCGATACCGCCCACCAGCAATGAGATGCCTGCCACGGATCCGAGCAGGATGGTGATGGTTGACATGGTGGAGTTCATCATGCTGGATATTTCCTCCTGCGAACGGATATTGAAGTCGTCTTCATCTGCCTCTGTGGTGGCGGTGGCATCCTTCAGTTTGTGGTTGCGGCGCAGGATGTCGCTAATCTGGTCTTGTGCTGGCTGCGAAGCCTCCTCGGTAATGGCCGAGCATACGATGCCGCCCAGGTAAGTCTGTGCCAGGATTCGTTTCATCACGGTGGTGTATGGTGCCAGCACCAGGTCGTCCTGGTCCATACCCATACTGTTGTAGCCCTTCTTCTTGAGTACGCCTACCACACGGAATGGGATGCTGTTGAAGCGCACCACCTTGCCGATAGGGTCGCTGCCGTCAGGAAAAAGGTAATCTACCACCGTCTGGCCCAGGATGCAAACCTTGGCTGCCGCCTTGATGTCGGCATCGGTAAACATTTCTCCGTCAGCTACTTTCAACTGTCGAATGCTGAGATAATCCTGGTTCACGCCATAGATGCTGCTCTGGGTATTGTTGTTGCCGTAGATCCACTGTCCGGCGCTGTTTACGGTAGGCGAGATGGCACTGATATAGTTGCACTCATCCTTGATGGTCTGATAATCTGTCTGCTTCAGGGTCTCCATCGATGAGGCATCCTGTCTTACACCGCCTCTCATGTCGGCACCCGGCGAAATCATGATCATATTGGAACCCATCTCGGCGATGTTCGCCTTGATGCTCGCCTTACTTCCCTGTCCGATGGCAAGCATCGTAATCACGGCTGCGATACCGATGATGATACCCAGGGCTGTGAGGAAGGAGCGCATCTTGTTGGCTGCTATCGCTCGGAGGGCTATCTTTAAAAGATTCTGATAATTCATATTATTCTAATTTTTATATTATTCGTCCGTATTGGCTGGCAATGCGGCAAGGCCTTCGGCTGCCGAGAGGATATGGTCATTGTAGGTATCACTGATGATATGACCGTCTCGCAGCTCGATGTTGCGGCTCGAATAGTTGGCGATGTCTGGGTTGTGGGTCACGAAGATGATGGTTCTTCCCTCGGCATAGAGCTTCTGGAAGAGTACGAGAATCTCGAAACTGGTTCGGGTATCGAGGTTACCCGTAGCCTCATCGGCGAGAATCACGGCAGGGTCGTTCACCAGAGCTCTGGCGATGGCCACACGCTGCATCTGTCCACCCGACATCTGGTTGCTCTTGTGATAGAGGCGCTCGCCCAGGCCCACAGCCTTCAAGGCTTCGATGGCACGCTGCTTGCGCTCCTCGGCTGTTACGGAAGGGTTGTACATTAGTGGCAGCTCCACATTCTCCACACTGGTAGTCTTCGGAAGAAGGTTGTAGTTCTGGAAGATGAAACCAATCTTGCGGTTGCGGAGGATGGCACGGTCGTTGCGGCTCATCTTTCTTACGCTGACACCATCCAGATAGTATTCGCCGCTGGATGGCGTGTCGAGACATCCCAGCTGGTTCAATAGGGTAGATTTACCCGAACCCGACTTACCCATGATGGTAACGAACTCGCCTTCGTATATCTTAAAGCTCACGCCCTTCAGGGCATGCACCACCTCGTCGCCTACCATGAAGTTGCGTCTCACGTTGTCCAGCTCGATGACAACCTTCTTCTCTTTGTTATCAATATTTTCAGCCATAATTCTTAACTATAAATTGTAAATTATTAATTATAAATTATGCCTTCTGTCTTATCTCTTCTTTCCTCTAGGGCCAGGACCGCTGATCAGACCTTGGCTCTGCTGGGCATCCTCTTCTTCCTCAGGCGTATTGACAATGATTTCTGTTACAATCTTCTGTCCTTTCTTGATACCCTTGATGATTTCGGTGTGCACTCCGTCGGTCTGACCGATGGTTACGGCATGGGCTGTGAGTGTCTTGTCGTTGAGGGTCCATACCTTGTTCTTGCCCTTGCAATCCACAATCTTCATATCCTTGCCCACGGTTTCCTTGGTAGGAGTAAAACGCAAAGCCTTGTTGGCTACAGCGAGTACGCCACTGCGCTCCTGGGTGTAGATGGTGACATTGGCTGTCAAACCTGGCTTCAGCTTGAGGTCTGCATTTGGAGCAGATATTACCACCTCGTAAGTAACCACATTATTAGTAGTTGTTGCTTCCAGGCGCACCTGCTTTACGGTTCCCTCGAAGGTATCATCCGGATAAGCATCTACGGTGAAGGTAACGCGGTCGCCTTCTTTCACACCGCCGATGTCTGCCTCATCCACGTTTGCCACTACCTGCATGTTGGTCAGGTCCTTGGCAATGGTGAAGAGTTCTGGGGTGTTGAAGCTTGCCGCAACAGTCTGGCCTTCCTCTACGCTCTTCGAGATAACGGTACCATCGATAGGCGATGTAATGGTAGCGTAACTGAGGTTGGTCTGGGCCTTCAGTACATTTTCCTTGGATGAAGCCACCTGCTCCCTTGCCTGGCGATAGGTGAGGAGAGCGTTCTCGTATTCATCGGCGCTCACGAGGCCCTTCTTGTAAAGCGTCTGGTAGCGGTTCATGTTGGCTGCCTGATAGCTGAGGTTGCTGGTGGCACTGGCCAGATTTGCCTTAGCCGTATTGAGCTCGCTCAGCAGGTTGGTCTTGTCGAGCTCTGCGATTACCTGTCCCTTTTTTACCTGAGAGTTGTAATCTACATAGAGTTTGTTCACGATACCGCTCACCTGTGTACCCACGGTTACTGAGGTCACGGCCTCGATGGTGCCGGTGGCGGTTACACTGTTCTGGAGGGTTTCAGTCTTCACCGCTTCCTCCTTGAAGTTAATCTCTTCTTCCTTCTTGCCTCCCGACAGCGCCCATGCTGCCACGGCGATGACTACTATCACGATGACAGCAATCCAGATTTTGCTTACTCTTAATTTCTTCATTATCATGTTAACCTATTAAATGTTTTGCAATATGTATATATAAAATAGGAGCAGAAACTCCCGGCTTCTTATGAGCCTTTTCTTAGATACTTCCGTTCTTGTAGAACTTCAGAATGTTGAGGTTGAGGATGGCCATGTATTTTGCCTGAAGCTCATTCTGCTTAGCCTTCAGCAGGTTGTCCTTGCCTGTGCGAAGCTCTACTATGTTCTTCAACCCCAACTTAAACTGCTCGCTCAGCAGATTGTAGCTGGTCTGTGCACTTTCGGTGCTTACCTTGGCAGCCTTAAACTGGCTCTGGTTGGTAGAGGCCTGCAACCAGTAGTTCTCGATGGTAGAGTAGAGCTGGGTCTGCTGGTTCTTCAGGTCGAGCTGGATGCTTTCACGCTGAATAAGTGCCTTGTTCACCTGAGTCTTGGTAGAGCGGTTGTCGAAGAGAGGTACGCTCACGCTGATACCGCCGCCCATGTTGAAGTTGGTCTTCAACTGTGTGCCCCATGCCTTGTTATTCATAGAAGTGCTGCTGGTAGAAACGCCTGCGTTGGCACTGATGGTAGGCAACTTGCCTGCCTTGGCAATCTGGATGGTGAGGTCGTTCTGAGCCAGCTGGTTCTGGAAGGTCTTGAACTCCGGACGGTTTTCCAAAGCCGCAGCATATACGCCGTTCAGTGCCGGGATGGCATCCAGTGCCATCGCATCCGTGGTGTTTGGCACATTGATATCGAAAGCCTCATCGCTAGTAATCTGGAGCAACTCCTTCAGCTGTCGCTTGTAGTTCTTCACGTTGCTTTCAGCCTGTACGATGTTAAACTCATCCTGGGCACGTTGTGCGGTGAGTTGGGCAAGGTCAGCCTGGCTCATTTTTCCTACTTTTACCATTTCCTTGCCACGTTCTTCGTTCTCGAGACTCGACTTGTAGCTTTCCTTGTTTACCTGGATAGCCTCTGTAGAGTAGAGAATCTGAACGTAGAGTGTGGCAATCTGCTCCTGCAGCTTCACAGCCTGGGTTGCCGAATCGAGTTCAGCAGCCTCAGCCACCAATTTATTGAGTTTCACCTGGTTCTTGTTTTTATTTCCATTCCAGATGGTGTAGTTACCAGCCACCGAGTAGGTGCCGTTGTAATATACCTTATCGATGCTAGCTCTTGAGAAACCGTCGCTGCTGATGCCGCTAGCCACCCATGGCGTGTAGTTTACGCTTTGATTGGTGCTTGCGTTGAGCGAAGGCAGCAGAGCCGCTTTCGACTGCAAGTAGTCCTCCTGAGCGCTAGCCTTGGTGAGCTGCGTTTTCTGGAGCGAGATGTTGTTGGCAAGCGCATAGTCGATGCAATCTTTCAGCGACCATTGCTTAGCTTGTGTGGCAAGTGGAGCTGCTGCGATGAGCAGGGCAAACATGCCGTTTCTTAAACTTCCGTTCATACTTTTTCTTTTGTTACTATTACTAATACTTATTTTTCTGTCCCAATGATACATATTGCAAAACTTTTAATGGGCCAACTATTTTTCTTTTTGTCGATTAGACGCAGAAAGAAGCCCGATAGTTGCAATCATCGTAATAGTTGATTGATTTTTTTTCAGATGGTTTATTTCTGCTTCTTGTTTTTAACAATCGTTGGGAAAATGAAATATTTCTTTTCAACTGTCAATCAGCTTCTTTTCGTTTATAATAGGACTTTATTTTAAGATAATAATATAACTTTCCGTAATGAATGTTAAAGAAATGCGGATTTACGCAATATTTGTTTTACTTTTGCCTTTTAATAAGGTCTTGCTTAGGTTTTGGTACAATAGTATCTGACCTTGGAAGAGGTAAATATTCAAGAAATAATACTTGTATAAGGTATATTCAAGCGATAACAGACAACATTAGTAAAAATCATATTCATAACTTTAATGAAGAAGAAGATAGCAATATACTTGGCGGCTTGTGCACTGCCAACCAGCGTCCTTGCCCAGCAGTTATGGCAGGAGGAGGGCGTTGAACCCGGCAAACTCGACCTCGGCGAGGGGGTGGAGTATCGAGTGGAGATGCAAGGCTCCCTATCGAAGGGGAAGACTCCACTTTGGCTCAATGCCAACAAGTATGGCTTGAGTTCGCTCGATGAGCGGAATGGCTATTTGCGTGCGGTGGTGAATCGCCCGCTCGCTGCCGATTCTGCCCGTCGTTGGGCTTTGGGTTATTGTGTAGATATGGTGGCTCCTGTTAATTATACCAGCCATGCCATTGTGCAGCAGGCATTTGTTGAGGCTCGCTGGTTGCATGGTGTGCTGAGTGTGGGTGCCAAGGAATATCCGATGGAACTCAAGAATCAGACGCTTTCCAGCGGTAGCCAGACCTTGGGAATCAATGCCCGCCCTGTTCCCCAGGTTCGCCTTGCCTTGCCTGATTATTGGACCTTGCCGATATTCAATGGCTGGGTGCAGCTGAAAGGACATATTGCCTATGGTATGATGACTGATGACAGTTGGCAGCATGATTTCACGAACAAGGAGCAGAAATATGCCGACGAAGTGCTCTATCATAGCAAGGCGGGTTATCTGAAGATAGGCAGCGAGGAGAGGTTTTGCCCATGGAGCCTGGAGCTGGGGGTGGAGATGGCGGCACTTTTTAATGGAAATCCTTATTTCCGTAATCCAAATGGAGAGATGGAAAAGATGCCAACAGACAAGAGCTGGAAATCTTTTTGGTATGCGTTTTTCCCAGGTGGTGCAGATGCCAGTGATGGAGAATATGCCAACAAGGCAGGCGACTTGCTTGGTTCGTGGGTAATGCGCTTCAATTATGATTTTGACAGTTGGAAAATGGGTGTCTATGCCGATCATTTCTTTGAGGATGATAGTCAGCTTTTTTTTCTCGACTACGATGGATATGGCGAAGGACCGGATGAATGGCAAAAGAAGAAATCAAATAGATTCTTTCTGTATTCGTTCAAGGATATCATGCTAGGAACAGAGTTGAATTTCAAGTATGGCAAGTGGTTGCGCAATGTGGTAGTGGAATATCTCTATACCAAATACCAGAGCGGTCCTTATAATCACGACCATACCATCAATATACCTGACCATCTTTCAGGAACGGATGATTACTATAATCACAGTCGTTTTTCGGGATGGCAGCATTGGGGACAGGTGATGGGTAATCCGCTTTACCGTTCACCTATCTATAATGACAACGGAAAGATTGAAATCATGAACAATCGATTCATCGCTTATCATCTAGGTTTGGATGGCCAGCCTTCTGATAGATTTGGCTATCGGGCCTTGATTACTTACCAGAAGGGATGGGGAACCTATAATGAACCATTCACCAAGAAGCATCATAACGTAAGTTTCCTGGTTGAAGGGAATTATCGTTTCAGCCATGGATGGACTATGAAAGGAGGTTATGGCATGGACTTCGGCAGCAACCAGATGCTGGGGCATAATGCTGGTTTCCAGTTTACTATCAGTAAGAATGGAATGATGGGAAAAAAGAAGACTTCTTTAAAGAGAGAGTTTTAAGTGATAAATCTTTTAGATAGAATTTTAACAGAATGAATCATATAATGTATTTCAGAAATATAGAAAGGAGAATGATGAAACTGTCGGTGCTGCGAAAAGTTTTCCTGGTGCTTTTCCTGTTTGGAAGCTTGGGTTTCAGTCTTTCTTCTTGTACGTTGGAAACAAGCAACAACGGACATTTCGATGGCTATTGGCATCTGGAGCGGGTAGATACGCTCGCTACAGGTGGCTGGTGCGATTATTCGAAGCGTCGTGTCTTTTGGGGAGTGCAGTTCAAACTGTTATCCTGCAATGATGCCGATGTAGATCCACGAGGATGTTATTTCCGTTTCGACCAGACTTCAGACAGCATCATCGTTCACACCCCCTATAAGAACAACTGGCATCAGGACAATGGACCCAATGGCGGTGATATTCCTATCATCGTAGTCAATGATGATCTCCGCCAATATGGCATCAACAATTTGCGTGAGCCTTTCTTCAAGGAGAAATACAAGAGTGACAAAATGATATTGCGCTCGGAGACTTTGCGTCTTTACTTCACCAAATTCTAAAATGGTTCATGCATCGTTCTAAAATGGTTCATGCATTAAACCGCAGTGGTTCATTGCGTGGAACGAACTGTTTCATAGGTTGAAACAAAGTGTTTCATGGGGTGAAACAAAAAGTGCCAATCCGTTTTAGGGGTTGGCACTTTATGTACTGTTTGTTTGAATTCGCAAACTAGCTTCTAGATGGTTATATATAAAAATGCTAAAATGTTTGGAGAATTCAAATTAAAAGTTTATATTTGCAGAAAAATCGAATAGCGTATGAAATATCCAATAGGAATACAAACTTTTGATAAAATCATTTTGGGTGATTATGTCTATGTAGATAAGACGGATTTGATATACCAACTTGTGAAAAATGGTAATACTTATTTTCTGGGTCGTCCAAGACGATTCGGTAAGAGCCTTCTTGTCTCAACATTGGAATCATATTTCTTAGGTAAAAAAGATCTTTTCAAGGGATTAGCCATCGAAAAAAAGGAAACAGAGTGGATACAATATCCAGTGTTTCATATAGATCTTAGTACTGGAAATTATTTAAATGATGGTGCTTTAGAGGAAATATTAGGCGGCTATTTAAGTGCTTGGGAAAAGCAATATGAAATCAATAATCAATTCAAGGATTTAGGTAAGCGATTTCAGCAGGTACTTCATCAAGCTCATATTCAAACAGGGCAGGGAGCAGTTGTTCTGATTGATGAATATGATAAGCCGATTCTTGATGTCCTGGATTTGGACTATCATGTGGAACATCTTGGTAAGATGATAACATTGGAAGAAAAACATCGCAATATCATGAAGTCTTTCTACACCACGTTTAAGGGTGCGGATGCAGATTTGCGCTTTGTTTTTCTTACGGGGGTTACCAAAATTTCGCAAGTTAGTATGTTCAGTGGTTTTAATCAACCTACAGATATTAGTTTAAGTCGTGATTTTGAGTCATTGTGTGGTATAACAAAAGAAGAACTTGTCCGTTATTTCTCTGATTCGATTGCAGAATTAGCCAAAGCTTATAACTGTGACTTTTCAGAAATGACCAATCGCTTGACACAGAAATATGATGGCTATCACTTTAGTGAGAAAATGGCAGATTTGTTTAATCCTTTTAGTCTCCTCAATGCTTTTTATTTAAAGAGATTAGGTGGCTATTGGTTTAAGAGTGGTACTCCTACTTACCTCATAAGACTCTTGTCTCATTCAAATGAGAATTTAAACGAAATCGTAGGCAAGTTTTATGGAGTTCCGCAGTTTGATGACTATAAGGCGGATGTAGAGAAACCTTTACCGATGATATACCAAAGTGGTTATCTGACGATAAAGGATTACGACCAGGACACAGAATCCTTTCTTCTTGACATTCCGAACAATGAAGTGAGAGAAGGGTTACTTACTTTGATTGCAAATGATTATTTGCAGACAAAGGAAGATTCTGCTAGTTGGTTGTTGGATTCAGTGCGTATGCTTAAACAAGGAAGATTGCAGGATTTTATGGATGGAATGACCTCTTTTCTGGCAAGTATTCCTTACTCTGTTCGTCGCAAGAACTCGGAACGGGAATATGAGCGTCATTTCCATTATACGTTCTATCTGCTTCTTAGAATGTTGAGCTGCTATACTGTCTTTCATGAAAAGGCAACTAGTCAAGGTAGGGCGGATTGTGTGGTAGAAACACCGAAAGATATTTATATATTTGAGTTCAAACTTGATGGAACAGCTGAGGTCGCTTTGCATCAAATTGAAGAGAAGGGATATGCAAGAGAATATGCTGGAGATAGAAGACCGATTCATTTGGTGGGAGTCAACTTCTCTTCAGAAAAAGGGACTATTGATGATTGGAAAGTTAAATAAAAAAACTCTTTTATGCTTCTTTATAGCATAAAAGAGTTTTTTTATTTTTAGAACTTCTTTCCGAAAATGATATTGATGAAAGTTTTCACCAAAATCTTGGCATCAAACCACCAAGAGCGATGCTCCAGATAGTAGAGGTCAAGATCCAGTCTTCGCAGCATCTTCTCCATGGTATCAGTGTAGCCATTATATAAGGTGGCATAAGAGGTGACACCAGGTCGAATCTGATAGAGGAACTGGTATCTTGGGTCGTGCTCTATAATCTGATCGATATAGAATTTGCGTTCAGGTCTTGGACCAATGAAAGCCATATCGCCCTTAAATACATTCCAGAGCTGAGGCAGTTCATCGAGATGGTGGTCACGGAGGAACATTCCGATGCCAGTCATACGGGTATCTTGCTTATGGGCAAAGAGTTGTGGACCATTTTTCTCAGCATCCACTTTCATGCTGCGGAACTTGTAAATATAGAATGGTCTTCCGAATCTGCCGATGCGCTCCTGCTTGAAGATAGCTGGACCTCCATCTTCCTTCTTCACTGCAATGTAGCATATCAGGAATAGCGGCGAGAACACCAGAAGGCTGATACCCGACAAGACGAAATCTCCTGCACGCTTGATGCTGCGTTCAATCTCATTCATGCCATCAGGTATGAAACGTGGATTATCTACATCATCATTCCATTTGATGTATGATGGTATATCATTGAATTTCTTCTTTACATTTTCCATATTTCTATATTTTCTTTTATTTAAAAAACGAAACATTGTTTAATATATTGTATGGCATAGCATTTATTTTGCATAATTCTTTTAAGTAGTTTAGAATTAGCGATTTCATGTTGGGTTATAATGGCATAATGAAGTGCTGTTCCAAGCTGCAATAACTCGTAAAATCAAGTCGGGTTTTTGCTAAAATAGTGAGGGATGCAGAAGAATCGTGAGGGATAGCGTGATGGATATTGTAAAAATACAATCAATCTATCACGCTATTCTTGAACTTTATCACTTTGGTAATCAGAGATTTGAATATTCCAAATTCGTAATCGTGATGGATGTGATAGATGTTTTGCTAAAAAACTTTTTCATGTGAGTGAAGAAGTAGCTTATGAAAAAGATAAACTGGGAGTAGAGTTGTAGTTGTACAACTATAAATGTGCATTATTTGACCAATAATAATGTTAATTTCATCCAATTTATTTGGCGTTATCAAGATTTTGCCGTATATTTGCATCCAAAAGAATTTAAATGTGAATCAAATGGTAAAGCATTTATATATAATAGCAGGTTGTAATGGAGCAGGCAAAACGACTGCTTCTAAAACAATTCTTCCCAAGTCTTTGCTCGTTAAGGAATTTGTTAATGCTGACGAAATTGCAAAGGGCCTCTCACCTTTCAATCCTGAAGGAGTAGCGATAGAAGCAGGGCGTTTGATGCTTAGGCGAATAGACGATTTGCTGGCAATGGGTGAATCGTTCTCCATAGAAACTACTTTAGCAACCAGATCTTATATTAATCTGGTGCGTAGAGCACAAGAAAAAGGGTATGTTGTGCATCTCTTGTTCTTTTGGCTGGATAGTATAGAGCTTGCAAAAAGACGTGTGGCCGATAGAGTCGCGAGTGGTGGGCATAACATTCCTTTGCCTGTAATTGAACGTAGATATAAGGCTGGTCTTAAGAATCTTTTTGAGATATTTATGGAAGAAGTGGATATTTGGATTCTATTTGATAACAGTTTAAATAAAGGTGAACGTATTGCTTTTGGAGGTAGACAGCTTCCAACGAAGATTAAGGATATTGTTAAATTTAAAATAATTAAGGATTATGAGTGAAAGTGAGATTGAGGGCTTTATCAACAAAGTTGAATTAGGCTTAGTTGAAGCTCAGCATGATATGTTGGTAGAAAAGGCTTTATACAATCGTCCTGTGGTCATTAGTGACGGAAATGGCGGGGTAGTAGAAGTTTCTGCCAAGCAATTATTAAGTTAGAAAATGTCTTTTCATTCTCTAAATTTGAGTCGCTAATTGTTTAGTTGTACAACTATAAGGTGTATGGTCGTACGACTAAAGAGTGTATAGTCGTACAACTAAACAGGTTGTAGTTTGTACGATTACAAGTTGTTGCCACTAGGCTCAGCAGGTCTGCTGAGCCTAGTGGCAACATACGAGAAGGTATCTCCTTGTACCCGAAAAGATATATCCTTTCACTCCAGATGATAGTCATCTGTCCCCGAAAGTCTATTGTTTACGTTTTGTTAGTATTATTACTTTATCAATACTTTGATGGTATCCATGCCGATTTTAGCAATAACCATCTTTTCTGATACGGGCATCATGAGAGGTTATCTGCATTACTATCAACGTTACTTTAACTCTAAGACTTAGCAACAACGTTCGAAATTTCTATAATATACGGCTTCATCTTCATTCCGCCATGTTTCGCAACATAGTTCTTCATACATTCCGTTCTTTCTCCTGCCTCAACATCCAATATCTCGAATGTCCAATACTGGTCGCCCGAAGGGTGAAATCCAAGATTTTCCAAAAATTCAGCCGACACCAACTTAGGTTCCACCTCTTTTAATATAAGCAAAACATATGAATCTTTTTTATGCAAGAAAAGATAATGAGGAGCTTTCATACCCAAAGAAAACTGCATGGCTCCAGCCCTTAGACCAGCCCTAACATAATAGAGTTTATTTTCTAAGGTCATACGCAACTGCTTGTCGTTACGATAAGTGGCAACAAGTACGGAACATAAATCAGGCGAATAAGAAGAAAATGCACTCTTGATTGACAGAGCTATTGCCCTGGCAAGCCGGGGTGGCACGGCATTACCCACCATCTTGTATCCATCGCACACATCATGATAGATAAAACGAAAATGGTCTGGAAAACTTTGGATTCGTGCACACTCTCGCACACTCAGCCTACGATACAAATGCTCATAACCTGGGCGGAATATCTGTTTGTCACGAGACACAAAAATCATTTTTGGAGCCTGAGGATGTAAAGGACAGTTGCGGGCTTGAGCCTGCATCGTGTAAGACACATCATTCCATCCACGCACACGGTTTCTTGCCATATACCGTTCATCAAATGGTCCCATAAATACATCATGATTCAACCATTTTCCATATTCAGTATTTACCGGCTCTGAAATATATTTTCTAGGCTCATCTGTAATTTCACCAATAGCCTGGCGCAAGGTAATAACACAAGAAGTATCAGGCGCAGGAAACTGATAATTAACCTCAATATCATTTCTTACACCTATTACGAATACACGATAGCGCTCTTGTGGAACACGATAATCCAAAGAGTTCATCAACTGATAATGCACCACATAGCCTGCATTTCTTAACTGGTCAAGCATCTTCATAAATGTCTGAAAATGCTTGTCGCTCAAAATGCCTTTTACATTTTCTATTACAAAGAACTTGGGCTGCTTGGCTCGGATGATAGAAATGTAAGTCAAGAACATCTTGCCTCGTTCATCATCCAAACCCAGCTGCTTTCCGCCCTCGCTCAAAGACTGACAGGGAGGTCCGCCAATAAAGCCATCACATTCAGGAATCTCATACATAGAAAGTTCACGCATATCCTTTAGACAAAGATATGTGCCCGGGTGGTTCAGAAGATAGGTTTCCTTCACTGCGGGGTCGTTGTCGTTTGCCCATACAACCTCAAAACCAGCTTGTTCAAAACCTAAATCCAAGCCTCCACATCCCGAAAAGAATGAAACTACTTTCATATTACGACCTCCTATAAAAAATACCCCTATGCCCTCTTGCTCTTGATTCCCCGTGATTCAAGCGTCTTCTTAATCTGCATCGCCATATGATAGGCAAGATTCACCGGCACGGCATTACCAATCATCTTATAACCCATATTCACATCGGTATAGATAAACTTGAAATCATCAGGGAATGTCTGTACACGAGCTACCTCTCTCACCGTCATACGACGATAGAGATGCTCCTTGCCAGGCACAAATTTCTGAAGATTCTTCTCTACCTTAATCATCTTCGGTGCCTGAGGATGAAGCTGGCACTGGCGACCGCTAGCCTGCACCGTAAACCCAGGTTCATCCCATGCTCTTACTCTATTTCTCGACATAAAGATAGGCGAAAAAGCACCTATGAAATACTCGTGGTTAGGCACCTTGCATGCATCCCCATTGCTATGATTCTTCTCTTTGGCAGGGATTGCAGAATCCTTCAAATCCCAGATAGCCTCACGAAGCGTAGGGCGATGGCTCTGCGGAGTAGGATAAACAAACTCCTTAATGCCCAGATCTTTTCTGAAACCGACATAGAACACACGGTCTCTGTCTTCAGGAACATCAAAATCGTTGGCATTCAACATCTGAAGATTCACATCATATCCAGCCTCATCAAAGAGAGCTAAAAAGTTCTTTACAGCCTCAGCATTGCGGGCAGCCAGCATTCCAGACACATTCTCCGCTACGAAGAAGAGGGGCTGCTTATCCTTCAATATGCGGATGTAATCATAAAAGAGTTGTCCTCGTGCATCATTGATTCCCTTCAGCGAACCCGCCTCGCTCCATGACTGGCAGGGAGGACCGCCGATGATTCCATCAATATCATCTGGGAAATCAGATGGACTCAACTTTCGAATATCTCCCTCAATGAGATGAACATCGGGGAAGTTGGCACGGAAAGTGGGGCAAATTTTGGAGTCAATTTCATTTGCTATTATTATCTTGAAACCTACCATCTGGAAGCCTAAATCAAAACCTCCAGCTCCTGAAAACAAACTAATCAAATTCATAGCCATCCTTATACCTTTCCCTTTACATCGTCTGATGCACAAAATTTTTTTCCATCCTTACCATTAATCAGACTCCTTACATCTACATCTAACACTTTAGCTATCCTATCCAAAACTTTGATGGTAGGATTTCCATTAATATATTTATAACAAGCGTCTCTAGTTACGCCCAACTGTTGGCTTAATTCCTTCACAGATATACCTTTACGCTTTAATATTTCCTTTATCAGCAATTCCATAATTCGTTATTTTTTGGATTGCAAAGATACATTAAGAATAAATATATCTGTAAAATAAAAGGCCAATAAAGGCCAAAAGATGGCCAATGTTTGTTAATGCATAGTTATAGCTATACAAATATCTGATAATCGTATAGTTATAACTATACAACGGCTATTTGTCAGAATGAACCAAATAAGATTTTACGAGAACACGAACATAAGGAAAGCTTACTCTTTGTATAGTTATGGCTATACAAATAATGGAGATTTCTCTTGGCTATCTCAGCAAAAATACTTATCTTTGCCCTGAAAATTTAAGATTCAGATTTATGCAAGATACAAACATTTTATATCAATTCTTTCCACGCTCCATGGGGTTAACCGAACCTATGGAAGACGTTGTTAATGTCTTTAAAGAAGTTGAAGATAAGATTTCATCTTCTACAAACGATTTGAGGTCTGATGATGTCTTATCTATAGTTCGTCCAGGGCTCGAAAAAATCGGTTATTGCGTGGAACAAAACAAGAAGGACGAAGGGAAAATCAAGGTTCCTGTTCTTTTCGGATACAACAACAGTATAGACAAACATTTTTATGCAGACGCCATTAGTGCTGACAAGAAAACAGTTATCGAGGTAGAAGCCGGCAGGGCTACCGAGAACCACCAGTTCTTAAAAGATATTTTCGAGGCATCAATGATGTTTGGCGTGGAATATCTAGTGATTGCCGTGAGAAAGATATACCGCAACCACAATGATTTTGAAAGAATCTATCCGTTCATAGAGACAATGTATATTACCAACAGAATCAAATTGCCCTTAAAAGGAATTCTTCTCGTTGGATACTAAAAAATAAGGACATTCACAAAAGCTTTATTTATCAAAACCTTTGTGAATGTCCTTACTGATAATCTCTGCTATATCAGCATGTATCTCACGCGACATCAAATGAATGTACACATCGTTACCACATGCATCAATGTATATAGGAGTATCTATAACTGAAACATTTAACTTTCTAACTATTTTTTCAAACATACTAGTAAACAAACGATTACGATATTCCTGCACCAACATTCCCGTTTCTTTTTTCTTAAAACTCATAGGAACATCTGAGATGTCATCACATTGATAATACAATATAGCATTAGGATGACCTATAAAAAATGTTGCAATCAATTGAGATACTTTATTCAAAAGCTTCATAGGTGTCACTTTTTGGACGTTACCTAATCTCTCAAGATAAATACCCCATAATTCAAAATCCTTTTCTTTCAAATAAGAAGTCAATTCTTTTGAAAGAAACAAATCACTATCAGCTGCAAGGCGAAGGTAAAATTTATCTCCAGCACTATTAGAAAAAGAATAGACCGCCTCTTTCATCAGAACTGAAATTCAAAGTCACACTTCTCTACGTTGCGCAACTTTTCCAGTTGCTCAGCCTTATGAGCCTTCAGTTTCTTGACCCATTCCGCCATCTTAGCAGAAGAGCTTTTTATTACTATTGTTTCATTTACATGTACCATAAGCCTATAATTTAAATATCGGGGCAAAAATACTACTTTTATTTGAAAACACCAAATTTTTAGCAGAAAATTTTGCTCCAACCTTCAATAAATCGATAAGTTGTCGCTCTGTGTCTGAAAAATCTGGCATAATCTTACCTGTTTAGTTAATATTCAAAATGCAAAGTAAATGAATATTAGGCTAACAGACAAATTTTCGGAGTTTTTTTAGTTTTCTTTGGCCTTTCAAGAATAAAAAGAAATAGGATAACCATCTAGTAAAAAATAATATTATAGTCCTTTCTGCATTAAATAGAAAAACCTAGATGTATCTAATTTTGCAATAAAAAAGTGTTAAAAATAACATCTTTTCAAATATTTTTTGTATCTCTGCCATGCCGCATATGAGTTTTCAACATTTTTGTTATAGCAAATGGCAAACAAGTTCGAAAACGAGTATTTTCATGACTATAGTGGACATAAAGACAAAAGTAAAGAATCCCGACATCATAGAACTAGCGGCAATTAGTATTAATTGATATAATTATAAATTTTATAAGAAATGAGTATAAAGCATCATTATCTGCCACAATTTTACTTGAAAGGTTTCGTGAACAAAGACGAAAAGCTACATTATTGTAGAAAACAATATGAAACATATAGAGAAACTTCAACAGCTGGCATTTACTACGAAAATAACTTAAATAACATTGAGCTTGGTGAATATGGGCAAATTGATCTTGAAAAAGATTTCTTCTTTGAGAAAGACAATCGTTACGCCTTAGCATTTTCTGACATGCGTAATAAATACGGTTACGAAATAAATGCAATGCCTCTCCAAACAAAGGCAGACATTGTCGAATTCGTATTAGGTCTATATTGGAGAGTACCAAAGGGCTATAATCATGTTAACGAACTTATAGACAACGATGGGCTGCTTACAGGAGATCTCCAACTTTACAATAGCAAAACGAATAAGTATTGTAAGGATGAGGATATTCCCGCTATCGTGTCAGACATAAAATCAAAAATTGAGAACCAAAAAGCATTTATGCCCCAGTTTTATGACGAAAATGTTCGCAAGCACGATTGGGAAAAACTCAATGATAAATTTTATATTTGGGAAACCTCTAAACCGATGATTATAGGTGACATACCATATATACCTATCAAATCAGAATGCAAAAGAGGAAAAATACTTGAAGAGTTCATAATTCCACTAGATAAAAATCATTTGCTTGTTTATGCATTGAACAAACCAACATTCTTTGAAGAAAATCTTTATCAGGTTATAAATCTATCTATCATAGATGGAGCATCTGAAAAAATCTCTTGCAATGATATTGATTTTCTTAAAAATGAAATGAAATTTGCAAAAAACCGAATAGAAAGATTAAAATTATTGGGAATGGAGAATGTTAGTCAATATCTTGCTGTTTTTATGCAGTTTCAATCAAGATTCAAAACTTTAGAAGATTTTACGAAATGGCATTCTGATAGTAATTTTACAAATGCAAGTAAAGATTTCTTCTCTTCAAAGGGGTTATAAAATAACATGAATAATGATGGTAGTTTGCGAATCTACTTTCTACCACCCCCAAAAAGAAGAATAATATTTTGACACTTATAAGAATCGACAGTAGCTTTTCTGATTGCTGCGGATTTCAAATCCGCAGAGCCACAATAGGTTAGGAGATTTTTTGGCGGCGGATTGCAAATCCGCCGGAACGCCTGGCGGGGGCATATCCGGCGATATGGTAATGCGATGATACCCAGGGCGATGCCCTGGGCTACGAGCTTCTGCCCCTTCAGGGCGTGTGGGGAAATAGAAATTACATCAACTGCTGCATCTGGCTCTCCGTCAACCCCGTTATCTCCATTACCGTTGCTGCATCCATGCCTTTTGCCAGCATATTCTTAGCAATCTCAATACTTCTTTG